>JADZEF010000260.1 GCA_020850695.1 Planctomycetaceae bacterium
GCTCTGCCCAACAGGCAGATGGACGCGTGGTCTTCGGATAAGGCGCATTACCTCGTGTTTTCCGCCTCGTCATCCGCCCATCCAAGGGCGGGCGTCAGCTTTTGTCCGGCCTTGGAAAGCCAGACCACGGAAAACCCAGCGGCAACTCGCTTTAATCAGCAGACCAAAGCCTGGACGGGAAGTCCCGCTCAATGGTTCGCCCGTCGAAGCATAGGAATATCGCGGACGCTCCGCTGATCACGCAGATCGTGATGGCAACACATCCGCCTCATGAATGCAGTTCGACCAGATCCCTGTCGGCAAGGACGTGATCGCGGCCGACCGACTGTCCGTCGTGAGCGCTCGTCCCCCAGACTTTGGCGAACTTCAGAGTATCGACGAGATCGCGGTGCACCTTCGACGCCACGTCCTCGATCGTCCCTCCCTTCGGAATCATGAAGGGATCCTTGTATTCGGCCGGCTTGCCAGGGCGCTTCGTGTAGATGCGAATCACACCGAGTGAATCATAAATCCGCCGGCGCAATGCTTCGCGTGAAGCGGGGTCGTCGAACTCGACGTAGACCACTTCGAAAGGAATGGGCGTCATCTCGCGGAAGAACTCGACACGGTCCTTCGCGCCGAGATCGCTCCCGCGCGTCACCACCAGCAGCGTCCGCAGCCGGATGATCGACATGTCCTCTTCGTCGAAGCCCGTCGCGTCGGCCAGCATCGTCTTGCGGGACGAAAACTGCTGCAGCACGACAGCCGTCTCGTCCGGCGCATCGTCGGAAGAACCATCGAAACAGAGAATGACGGCGTCCGCGACGCGCACCATGTTGATCAGATAGGGCTCGAAATGCGAATCGGTGATCGGCGGCGTGTCGACCAGTTGCACCGTCGCATCTTCCCACGCCATCATCGCGGGCAGAGGCTCGCGCGTGGTGAAGGGGTATGGGGCGACTTCCGGCTCCGCGTTGGTCAGTTCCTTCACCAGCCGACTCTTGCCCGAGTTCGGCGCTCCCAGCACGATGACCTGGCCGGCTCCCTGGGCGGGGATTCGATAACTCTTCCCCTTTTTCGGGGCCTTCTTTTCCTGCTCCCCCGCGTCGCGGGCCTCCTTGAGCCGTGTCTTGAGATCGGCCTGAAGCTTCTCCGTCCCCTTGTGCTTGGGGATGAGCTTGAGCATTTCTTCGAGGCACGCAACCTGCTCCTGCGCCGTCTGAGCGCGGCGATAGGCTTCCTCGGCCTTGGAGTATTGCGGGGTCAGATTGGCGGGCATCGCGGGTCCTGAATGGTCGTCTTTCGCGCAGAAGACGAGTAGAAATCCGAAGGTCGAAAATCAAATGTTTAAGGAAATCCGAAATCTCAAAATGACAAAGGTGCGGACGAAATTCTCGCGCCTGGCGTTTTGACATTCCTTCGACACTTGAATTTTCGGCCTTCGCTTTTTTTTCGTCCGCGAAGCGAAAGACGACCATCACGTCGTCCCGACTTCGCGGTTGATCAGGTCGACCATCTGACGCAATCGGCCGACGTTCTTGCGGTCGAACTGCATCGAGAGCCGCGGCAGTTCGATGAGGTGGGCGTCGTCCGATTCGAAGCGGTGGGCGGGCGACTTCTCGATGCGGCCCGACTCGAGCATCCCGCTGAACTCATCGTTGAGGCGTTCGACGAACGCATCGCTCGGCTCGACATGCAGCCGCAGGATCAGCTTTCCACGAACGTACCGCATGCTGTTGTAGACGCGGTAGAAGTCGAGCACTTCCTGCACGGCTTCTTCGACATTGTCAGTCACGCGGTAGAGGGACGTATCTTCCGGGGAGATCAGGCCGCGATCGAGGAATTGCTCGCGGATGAAACGGTCCCAGTGCGACCAGTAAGTCCCTCCGGGCTCGTCGACGCAGACGATCGGCATCAGGTCGCGTTTGCCGGTCTGTACCAGCGTGAGGATTTCGAAGAGCTCGTCCATCGTGCCGAAGCCGCCAGGGAATGCAGCGACCCCGTGGACTTCCTTCACGAGGAGCAGCTTGCGGGTGAAGAAGTACTTGAGGTGGACGAGCTTGGCGTCGGCCGAGATGACGGGGTTCGGCATCTGCTCGAAGGGGAGCATGATGTTGACTCCCATCGACATCTCCTGTCCGGCGCCGACGTGGGCCCCTTCCATGATGCCGTTGCCGGCCCCGGTGACGACCATCCAGCCGTGGCCGGCCATCGCCTTGCCGAACTCGAGCGATCCCTGGAACGCGGGGTGAGACGGCGGCGTGCGGGCCGAACCGAAGACGGTCACCTTCCGCTGCTTGCGGTAAGGGGCGAAAACCTTGAAGGCGTAGCGCAGCTCGCGGAGCGCCCGACTGAGGATCTTCAGATCGCCAACGGTCGCTTCATCGCGAGCCAGCTTGTCGGCGGTCTCCTTGAGCTCGTTGACAAGCTCGGCCCGGGCTGACGCGGTGAAGTCCTGCGGCGCGGTTTCAGTCTGCTCACTGGGAAGGACGTTCGATTCGGCGAGTTGCGGGGGGGGATCGGGCGGCTTGTTGCGAGACATGAGGACTCCGTCGGCGCGACGGCTCTGGATCGGATGTGTTGTGGTTGGTGCCTCAAGAATAGCACCCCCGCGGGGCAGCGGACATTCCAATCGGGAGTACCCGCACAACCGTTACGGTCCGCCCGCGGTTCCGAGCGGCCTCTTGCGAGAGCCCGCCCCGCAGCGTGTATACTCAAATTGTCGGGGCCGGTGCGGTCCCAATCGTCCACCCGCTGTTGAACCACCGCCATGGCCCGTGCCCGTGCCAAAGAGTCCGCTCCGCAGGTGAGCGCTCCGCCGAAGAATGACGCCTTCACCGCGCTGCTTGTGGTCTCGGTCGCGGCGCTGCTCGCCGGCTGTGCGCTGCTGGCCTGGGTGCTGCAGGATTACGGCTGGTCGCTGAAACCGTGATGCTGGAGATCAAGGATAATTGTCATCGATCATTGGTCATTGGTTATCTGACAATGACAACTGACCAATGATCAATGACCAACGATCAATTCAGCGGCGATCAGCAGGACGGCATCTCGCGCGCCATCGTCGCGCACGGTTTTCCTCAGCGGGCATCATCCGGAGCGGTCATGAAGCGGTGCCTGGTCACGGGAGGAGCGGGGTTCATCGGCAGCCATCTCACGGAGCGTTTGCTCGAGCTCGGCCATGCGGTCGTGGTGCTCGACAACCTCTCGACGGGGGGCCGGCAGAACCTGGCACGAGTCGAAGGGCACCCGAACTTCCAGTTCCAGCAGGGTTCGATCACCGATCCGGTGCTGCTGTCGGAACTGGTGCCCGGCATCGATGTGATTTATCACATGGCGGCGGCCGTCGGCGTGAAGCTCGTCGCCGACAATCCTGTCCGCACGATCGAGACGAACATCTATCCGACGGAAGTCCTTCTGCGGCTGGCGGTGCAGGGACGTCAGAAGTTCTTCCTCGCGTCGACCAGTGAAGTCTACGGCAAGAACCCGAAGGAACGCTGGACCGAGGAAGACGACCTGCAGTTCGGGCCGACGACGCGTCCGCGCTGGGCGTACGGGTGTTCGAAAGCGATCGATGAGTTTCTGGGCCTCGCCTACCACCGCAAGTTCAACCTGGGGGTGGTGGTCGGGAGGTTCTTCAACGTCGTCGGGCCACGGCAGGTCGGCAACTACGGGATGGTGATCCCGCGGTTCGTCGATCAGGCGCTCGATGGCGGTCCGGTCGTTGTTTACGACGACGGAGAACAGGTCCGCTGCTTCGCCCATGTGCGCGAAGTGGTCGACAGCATCATCCGGCTGATGGAGCTTCCCGCCGCGGAAGGGCAGGTCTTCAACATCGGCAGCGATGAGCCGGTGTCGATCAAGCAGCTGGCGGACGAAGTCATCCGCCGCGTCGACCCGAAGGTGACGAAGAAGTTCGTCCCCTACAACGTGGCATACAGCGCGGATTTCGAAGATGTCCGGCGGCGCGTGCCGGATGTCTCGCGGCTCGAGAAGACGATCGGATCGAAGCCGACGACGCCGCTCGGCGCGATCCTCGACGACATCATCGCCTGGAAGCGCGCCGCGCGCAGCAAGTGAGCGGTGAGCGGTTCGTCGCGCGTGCTCGTGCCTGTGGCCAATGAATTCGCATCACAGTTTCGCACGGGCAGGAGTGCCCGTGCGACGCCGCGATTTCCCTCAGACGCTGTCAGACGGCCTTGGCCGTCGTGACCCACTTCTGGACCTTGTCGCGAAGGGCGACCGGCGTGAACGGCTTCAGCAGGTAGTCGCTGACGCCCAAAGTGATAGCCGCTTCCACGCGGGCCTTCGATCCTTCCGTGGTGATCATGATCACCGGGACGGTCGGGTTTTTCTTGCGGATCTCGCCGAGCAGTTCCAGCCCATTCATGTTCGGCATGTTCCAGTCGCTGAAGACCAGGTCGAACTGCTTCTGCTCGAAGAGCCCGAGCGCCTTCTGCCCGTCCTCGGCCTCGGCGACGCCGGTGATGCCGAACGAACCGAGAGTCTTGGTGATGATCATCCGAGTCATCTGGGAATCGTCAACGACCAGAACGTTCATGGGAAGTCCTTAACGAGGTGGTGGAACAAGCGGACGAGAGCGACGGTCGACGGAACGCTTCGACCGGCGCGGCGATGGATTCAAGTGACACGGGCACGAACTGACAGAATCGAAGTCGTGATCGCTCAGTGTTCGCAGAAGCCGAATACGAGCATGAACGGGCCGATTTCCGAATTGAACGTGACGAACATCGGCTGCGAGCGCTGGGGGAACTTGATGTCGTGTCCGTCGCCGGTCACGACGTTCGGCAGGCCGAGCTCGAGTTCGAATTCCTGCAGCGTCGACCGGGCGGTGCCGGCGATCATGTTCGTGAACTCGCCGACCGTGTCACAGACGAGCTGATCGACCTCGGTGCATTGCACGTCGACCATCCTATGAACGGCCGAGAAGGCCGTCCGCTGCGGCAGGCTCAGGCAGATCGAGCCGGTCACCCGTCCCGAGAGCCCGATGACCGACGTGATGGCGAAGTAGGGAGTCTTCTTGTCCTTGAGGCCGAGCTCGCGCCGCACGGGGTTGTATCCCATGCAGGTGCGGAAGACTTCGGTCGTCGCCGCGATCACGGGATTGACGATCTGGACGGTGATGTTGGCCAGTTGAGCTGTCGTCGACATGAAGCGCCTTTCGTGGATTCGGTTGGAGCCGGTGCCGGCTCATCGAGGGGCCGATCCCACCTTCGAAACCTTTGATGGAAATCATTCGAGATGAAGGACGATGAAAACGTAGCTCACGACTTTCGGATCAGATGCAGCATTCGCGGTGCGATTCTCTCGAGAGGCAGGACCTCGTCCGCCCCTCCGAGCGCGATCGCTTCCTTTGGCATGCCGAACACCACGCAGGTCGACTCATCCTGTGCGATCGTCGCCGCACCGGCCTTGCGCATCTCGACCAGACCCTGAGCGCCATCGTTCCCCATGCCGGTGAGGATGACCCCGAGGGCGTTGGCGCCGAGATACGAAGCACACGAGCGAAACAGCACGTCGACCGACGGACGATGCCGATTGACGGGATCTTCCGCGCTGGTGACGACCGAGTAGCTGGCCCCGCTGCGGCGGACACTCATGTGCAATCCGCCTGGAGCGATCAGCGCGTGGCCGTCGAGAATGCGGTCGCCGTCGCGGGCTTCCTTCACGCGAATCGCGCAGGCGCGGTCGAGCCGGCTCGCGAACGATGCGGTGAAGCCCGGCGGCATGTGCAGCACGACCACCACGCCGGGAGAGTCGGCGGGCAAGGCCGTCAGCACTTCAAGCACGGCTTCGGTGCCGCCGGTGGACGCTCCGATGGCGATGACCTTCTGTGTCGACTTGACGAGGGCCGAGCCGTTCGACACCGGCCTGGCGACGGCCACGGCCGGCCTTGGAGGGGCGCGTCGGGTGCGGAACCTGGCACCGGTGGCCGACTTCACTTTCTCGACGAGGACTGCCGCCAGCTCGATCGTTCCCGTCCGCACATCGATCTGCGGCTTGGTAACGAAGTCGACCGCGCCGAGCTCGAGCGCGCGAAACGTCGTTTCGCAGCTCTTCTCGGTCAGCGAAGACACCATCACCACCGGCAACGGGTTGGCCGCCATCAGCTTTTCGAGGAACGACAGGCCGTCCATGCGCGGCATTTCGACGTCGAGCGTCAATACGTCCGGCTTGAGCGACTTGATCTTGTCCCAGGCGATGTACGGATCGGGAGCCGTCCCGACGACTTCGATTCCCGGGTCTTTCTTCAGAATGTCGACGAGGACCTGGCGCATCAGCGCCGAGTCGTCGATGATGAGCACTTTCGTGCGTGGCATTGTGGATCAGTCCTGATTCGGAGCGGCTTGATCAGGCATGGTCGCAGGCTCCAGCCGGACACGCCCCGTCTGCGGGAAGAAACGAACGTCGAGCGGCTGCTTGCCTCCCAGGCGTTCCCCTTCGATCGGGATCCTGGCTTCCGTCATCCATTGGCGGATAAACTCGGCGATTTGACGGCCCGTGTCGCGAGCTTCCGCGGAATGCGATTCGAGTTCCGGAGCCCCGACCAACTTCGCCCGCAACCGGCTGCGGTTGCCTCCGATCCGCACCGTTTCCGCAACCAGGCGTTCCATCGCGGGGACGCCGAACTGCGTCGGATCCTGGCTCGACCCGCCCGGCAGCAGGATATGATTCATCCCGCCGACACCGGCTTCGGGATCGTACACACAGGCCGAAACTCCGCGATCAATCCGCGCATGAATCACCGCGGGCTTGTTGGTCACATAGACTTCCCCGGCCGTCACCGGCCGTTCCATGCGAACCACGGCAGGCGCTGAAGGAGGAAGCTTGCGGGGGACGTCGGCGAGCGACGACATCATCACCGCAGTAGGCTTCGGCGTGCCGCGGGCACCCGGCCGCAACCGGTAGATCGTGTTGCCAAGGGCGGCGAGATGGGTCGCCAGCCAGGCGACGTTTTCCGAGTGGCCGAGGAACAGATGCCCTTCCGGGTTGAGCCGGTCGGAGAACCGCTGCACCAGGCGTTCCTGCGTCGGACGATCGAAGTAGATGAGAACGTTGCGGCAGAAGACCATGTCGAAGGTTGTGCGGAGGGGCCACGAGTCCTCGATGAGGTTGATGCGGCGAAAATCGATCATCCGCTGCACCTCGGGCCGCACGCGGCACATGCCGTTCAGCGATCCGCTTCCCCGCAGGAAGTACTTGCGCTTGATGCTTTCCGACAGCGTTTCGAGGCTTTCGAGCGGATACATCCCCGCTTCGGCCTTGGCAAGAACTTCCGTGTCGATGTCGGATGCCAGAATGCGGACATCCCAGTCATGCGAGACGCCCAGCGCTTCGAGAACGGTGATTGCGATGGTGTAGGGCTCTTCACCCGTCGAGCAGCCGGCGCTCCAGATGCGGAGCGTGCGGCGGACGGGGTTGGCCGCCATCTGCGGGATCAGCCGCTGTCGCAGGTAGTCGAAGTGGTGCGGCTCGCGGAAGAATTCGGTCTTGTTCGTCGTGATGCAGTTGATCATCTGCTGATGCTCGTCGCTGCGATTCCCTTCGCGAACGACGAACTCGTAGTACTCGGCGTAGCTGTCCATGTTGAGCTGACGGAGCCGTTTGGCCAGCCGCGAGGCGACGAGCGTGCGCTTGGCGGGGCTGAGGCTGATGCCGGCTTCGCGGTAGATGAGGTCGCGGAATGCGGCGAATTCTTCATCGGTCAATTGTTGTGTCGCGGTGATCACGCGGGGGGGTCCGTGGAATGGCGTGGCACTGGGGGAGAGTGGTCAAACCCGAAGGCCGAAAGACAAATGTCGAATGAAAATCAAAACTCAAAAGGTCCAAATGATCGGGGAAATTCGGCAAAGCCAGTTCGAACATTCATAGGAACGTCGGTCCGTACTTTTGGATTTCGACCTTTGGACTTTCCTTAGACATTTGAATTTCGACCTTTGAGCTTCCCGCATGGCATCCAAAGGCACCCCGGGTGCTCAAAGCCGCACCCGGGGTGCTGCGGTCTGCCCTTAGAACTCTTCGAAGTGGCCGTTCAGGCGGTTGCCGCCCGCACCGGCTCCGACGAGGTCCAGCTCATGTGCTCCGGCATGGCCGTTGGTCGAGGCCTTGCCGTTCGTGTGCCTGCCATTCGTCGCCTTGCCGTTCGTCACGGGCTTTGCCGCCGGCCGCGGCTTCGAGAACGTCGACGAGACGTGGCTGCGGTGGCTGCTGCCGGGCTTCACGTCGTGGCTGAGCTTGAAGCGTCCGACGACGTCCTGGAGTTCCTGGGCCTGGCCCGACAGCGACTGAGCGGTGCCCGAGAGCTCTTCGGTCTGGCTGGCGTTGGCCTGCGTCACCTGGTCCATCTGGGCGACGGCCCGGCTCACCTGGTCGATGCCGCTCGACTGCTCGCGGCTGGCGGCCGCAATCTCCGAGACGATGTCGGTCACGCGCTTCACGCTGGTGACGATCTCCTGCAGCGTCTGGCC
>JADZEF010000261.1 GCA_020850695.1 Planctomycetaceae bacterium
CAAACCGCCGCGTGACAACTCAGAAACCTGATCGCACGCCTCATCCTCCTATCGAGGACACGCTGAGACTCCATCCACATACCGCGTTCAACAGAGCTATTTTCGGAACAGTCACGGAGACACGGAGGAGAGAAAAGCATGTGACAGAAGCCAGCAGAGGGAGCAGAGAAAAGGCAGGCGTCGAACGGTGCGGCAAGTGACGCGGGCCAAAGCAATCCTCTCCCCTTCTGCTGGTCTTCTCTCTGTTTCCTCTGCTTGCTCCTGTCAAATGACTTTGGCATTTCTGCATTGGTTTTCTCCGTGACTCCGTGTCTGTTCCGAAAATAGGCGTCACGCCCCCAAGCCATGCACAGGTGATGCCATTTTCATCATTGAGAGTGCGGCGAAGGCCTCATTCTCGACTCCGTGGTCAAACAATGACTTCGATCTCATCGGCCGACCGTCACCATGCCCAACGGATCCCCCCGCAGAAGTAGGATGCACTCGACGAGAGAGCGTCCACATGCCGAACCTGTCACATCGGGCGTCATGGATCAATCGGCCAACTGGCTTCAGCCAGCGTCACACGACGGACGGCGGCTTCGTCGACCGTCACGCCGAGCCCAGGGCCATCGAGCTTTGCGGCGCGGCCTCCTTTACCGAACGTGATATCCTCGCGCGTCAGCCGCTCGCGGACCAGGTGCCGGTCGTAGCTTCCTTCGAGATTGCGGATCTCTCCCACCGACGTCGCGAAGTGCCGACCCGCGGCGGAGAGAATCCCCGTTTCGCCCACCTGGCATCCGAGCTGATAACCCAGTCCTGCCCTGTGGGCGAGGGCTGCGAGCCGCAGCGTTCGTAGAAAGCCGCCGCACTTCGAGAGCCGCAGGTTGAACAGGTCGCACGTTCCGCGTTCGATGGCTCGCTGTGCATCGGCGAGGCTGCACAGTGATTCGTCGAGCATGAGGGGAATGCCGACTTCCGCCCGCACGGCGGCCAACCCGTCCGATTCGGCGTGAGGGACCGGCTGCTCGATCGAGCGGATGTCGAACGGGCGGAGCGGCGCCATTTTTTCCACCAGCGTCGCGCAGCTCCAGGCTTCGTTCGCATCGACGCGGAGTTCGACCTGGGGGCCGAGGATTCTCCGCGTGCGGGCGAGGAGCGCTGCGTCGTCGACATCAGCCGCTCCGACCTTCACTTTCACCTGGGCGAAGCCGTAGAGGCGGTACTTCCAGGCCGAGAGCCATTGCTTGAACGGCGATTCGGCCGTTAGAACGGCGCTGTATTGCACCTGGTCACGCAATTGCCGGATGCCGGCCGTTTCGGGGACCAGCACCGTGACGGCCGAGAGCGGGACTTCCGCGGCACGAGTGGCCGCATCGAGGATCGCCAGTTCCACCGCACAGCGGACCGAGTTGCCGAAGCAACCACGTTCGGCGAAGGCGGGCGGTAGGCCGTTCGCCGGTGGGGCAAGGGTGATGCGGTCGGCGAGGGCCACGGCTCCCTTCAGATCGTCGAAGGTTCCGCCGAGTTGCTCGGACCACGCCGTTCGCTGGACCTGCTCCCACGCGGTGCCGATGGATTCTCCGGTGACGTAGGGACGCGGCAGCCCTTCGCCCCAGCCGACGTGGCCCGTGTCGAGCCGGCAGCGAACGAGCAGCGTGTCGTTTTCGTCCCGCGCGAACGACGCGTGACGGATGCGCTTCTTCAGCGGGATCCGGACGTGAAAGGCGGCGAGTTCGACGATCCGCATGGGTGGGCTTCGGGCGAATGACGATGGCCTGTGCCGACGATCGTAGGCCGGCCTTCCAAGGCCGGTCGAAAAGCTGTTCCGAATCCGGTGAAATCCCTTTCACGCCCGGCCTTGGAAGGCCACGCTACGGCAAACGCGATCGCAAAACGCTCTCCGTCGAAAGGACACCTCACCGGGACGATTCGTCGATCGGCCGTCCTTCCGGATCCACCGGCTCGAGAATCGTCACCGGCCGAGGGGCGATCAACCGGACCAGGTCAGGAAGATCGTAGGTTTCGAGGGCGAACGGGACGACGTTCTGCAACTGGTTCTTTGCCAGCGGCGTCTCGACGACGTCTTCCCACGAGCGGATCGAACGGATGAGCGTGACCTTGGCGATCCGCTTGTCGAACGCTCCGGCGTGCAGGGCCGCCGGACCCGCATGGGCGATGCCGACGACTTCGATGTGCTCAGCATCAACGTCGTCCCGCCCGGACAGCCATGAGACGGCCGCGATGATGTCATCAGCCCGCTGGCCGACGAGCGGGCGATTGAGGTGCATCGCGAGCTGCGGGAGCTGGATGTCGCCGCCGAACCAATCGTCGGCCTTGCGGGCCTTCCCCGCGTTGGGGCTGGTTTCGCCGAAGCCGCGCACATCGATCGACAGGACGAAACGCCCTTCGCCGATCAATCGGGCCATGTGCCCCTTCTCACCGCTTTCCGAATCCTTCCCTTCACTAGAAACCAGGACGACGGCCGGCCGCTTGCCTCCCTTGTCGCTGCTTCCACGGAACAGCAGCGCAGGGAGCGGAACGCCGTCGCCGCGGTTCAGAACCAGAGATTCGATCTCTCCTGTCCACCCTCGCCCGGACTCTTTCGTGACGGGCATTGTGCCGCGCCGATCGGCGGTTGGCGCGTCGATCTTTTCGGAGTGGGCGACGAGGCGGCTGATTTCGGCGAGTGGTGCCGGTTCCCCCTTGGAGGACTGCTTCCGCTTCGCCGCGAGCTGCCGGGCCCGCTCCTGCGTCACCTGGAAGATCGAGACGATGTCTCCCTTCTCGTTCAGCACCTGGCCCGACGTCGTGCATTGCAGCTCGGCGTCCTTCGAGATCATGTGCTCAGGCTCTTCGGGATTGTCGTCTTTGTTCAAGAGCCAGCGCCGCATGAACCGCATGGCGGCCTGCCGTCGCGGCTTGCTGAAACCGTGCTTGTCGTTGTACTCGATGAGGTCCATCCGCTCGGGATGACCGAGGAGGCCATAGAGTCCCTTGGCTTCGCGGAAGGTGGTCCACGCTCCGTCGATGTCGAAAAAGTCCTGCGTCCCGACGCAGATGAGAGTCGGCTTGGGCGCGCGGGCCGCGATGAAGTCGGCATGGTCAAGGCCGAGCGCCACCTGGCTGGGGAAGTTCTGCTCGGCGTCCTGCGGGCCGATGGTGTCGAACAGCCGCTCGAACGAGGTGATGTAGCACGATGGGGCGGCGGCCACGATGCGGTCGTCGAAAGCCATGAGGTAAGAGGTCAGCGTTCCACCGCCACTGTTGCCCGTGCAGCCGAGCCGCGTCGGGTCGACTTCGGGGCGCGAGACGAGGTAGTCGAGGCTGCGGATGCCGTCCCAGATGCGGTAGTTGGCGGTTCCGGTTCCGACGAGCCACCCGCCGACGCCGACCAGAGTGTGTTCGGTCGTGCTTCCGGCCACGGGTTTCCCGTCGGTCCCCAGGAGTTGAACTCGCTCTCCCTGGCCGATCGGGTCGTAGATGAGGACGGCGATGCCATTGAGCGCGATCGAAATGGCAGCGCTCTGATAGACGTCCTGGGCCTTGCCGTTGGCGCTGTGCCCGCACGGAATGATGACGCCGGGGACGCGGTTCTCTTTCGACGCCCCCTCCGGCAGATAGAGGTTGCCGGTGACAAGCACGCCGGGGCGGCTTTCGTAAATCACCTTTTCAATGACATAGCCTTTGCGCTCCACCGTTCCGACGACGCGGGCATTGAGCGGGGTGCGTTCGGGGAAGGGTCCGTTGATTCGGTTGAGGGTGTCGCGCACATATTCCTGGCGGGCCTCGAACTGCGCGGGCGTGGTGATCGCCTTGATCGTCTTGCGGCGCTCGACCAGGTGCTTGCGAAGTTCCTCGATGAGGTACTTCTTGACGACCTTGTCGGCCGGTCCGTCCTTCATCGCGTCGAGGACGCGGATCGGTTCCGATTCGGGACTGGCGGCGTGGGCGGTGCCTGGGACGCAAACCGGCAAGAAGGCGGTCGCCAGGACGAGTGGTAGGATCCGCTTCATGGGGGCTTTCCTGATTGGGCGAGCGGTGTGATCGAATGCCGGCAAAGGCGTGCTGGCGGACGGGCTCTTACGGTAGACTAAGAGAGGGAGCGAGGCCATCGTCCGCCCTTGGGATCGGCTTCCAACCACTCATTTCTTTCCCTGTCGCCAAGGCGTATTGACAGGCTGGACGCCAATCCCACGGAAGCCAAACCCATCCTTTCCGTCCGCTGCCGCGATCATCGTTTCGATGCATCCCGTTCTTCCTGATTCCGTCAGATCGCCATGCCCCCGCCATTCGTCGCTTTCTTACCGATGTGCGTTGCGATCGTCCTGACGGGGACGACCGCGGCGTCTGAGTCCGGCGCGTCCGAACCGGCTCGCATCGAGACGCTGATCGAGCAACTTGGAGCGCCGTCGTATGAGCGCCGGGTGGAGGCGGGGAAAGCGTTGCGGGCGATCGGGCTGCCAGGGCTTCGAGCGCTGAGGCGGGCGGCGCGCAGCGACAACCTTGAAGTCGCGGAGCGGGTGCGGCGAATCCTGGCGGACGTGGAGCGGATCGAGCAGGAGCGGCGCGTCGAGGAGTATCTCAAGGATCCTGTCGGAGCGCCCGATGACTTGCTGCCTGGACTGAAGCGCTACCGGGCGGCGGTCGGCAACGGAGCCGAACACGCGGGGCTATTTGTGGCGATGCAGCGGGCCGAGCCGACGCTGTTTCGAGCCGCCGAAACCAGTGTCGAGGCCCTGGAAGCGGCCTACGCAGGCCGGTGCTCGGAGATGTTCGTCGAATACAACCTGCTTCAGAGCCGCAGACAGATCGTGGAACGGACCGCCGCAATTCTTTTCTGCGGAGCCGAGCCGGATCTCAAGGACGACGCGCAGGTCGAACAGTTCGTGTCGCAGTTCGTTCACTGGAATGAATTCCGTACGGCGCTCCCGTCGAATCCGGCGCTCAAGCGGGTGCTGGGACAGTGGATCGCCAAAGACGGAACGACGCTGTCGCACCAGAAAGTGATGATCGGGCTCAACTACGACATCCCGGAATGCATTCATCCGGCGGTCGCCATGTGCCGTGCGGGAGCGGCGCTTGGCATGCAGCAGTACGCGATGCTGGCGGTGGCCCGGTTCGGCAATGTCGCTCATGTGCCGGTCCTGGAGACGTCGCTCAGGAATACGGCGGTGATCGGACCCACGGCGCAGAACAAGAAGACCACCTGGGAGTCGCGAGTTCAGGACTTCGCCCTGGCTGCGCTGATTCAGGTCACGGGACAGGATCCGAAAGACTACCACTTCAAGAGGCTGGAGAAGAACCCGCAGTTCGTGTTCTCCCCGAATACGATCGGGTTCACCAGCGCCGACGATCGCGACGCGGCGCTCAGGAAGTGGCGCGAGTGGCGGGCGAAGCCGGCGGTCGCCGAGACGCCGTGAGCCGTGCGGCGGCGCTCAGATTTCCGGGTTGAGAATCACCCGGGCCCAGACGTAGGCGACGACGTCCATGATGATGGCCACGCACAGCATCAGCTGGCCGGGGACGGTCTCGAAGAGTTTCCGCGTGTTCTCGGGATCGAACACAAAGTAGTAAAGCGCCAGGATGAAGAACGGCGCGAGGGCCATGTAGAGGGCCGAGGTCCTGGCCTGGGCGGTGTCCGAGAGAATCTTTCGTTCGAGGCGCTGAAGCTCGCGGACCGAATGGGCGATGCGGTCGACCGTCTCGTTGAGGCGTCCCCCGCTTTCGCGGCTGGCCTGCATGGCGGCCGCGAACAAGGCGAAGTTCTCGCTCCGCAGCCGGTCCTTCGTCTCCTGAAGGCAGCGGTCCATCGGCTTGCCAAGCTGGTATTCGCCGTAGAGCTGCTGAAACTCCTGGCAGATCGGCGGAGGAGTCTGGCGGGCGAGGATCTCGAGCGACTGGGCCAGCGACAGCCCCGCCCGGATGGAGCTCGACAGGCTGACCATCGCGTCGGCCAGCTGGTCCTCGATCTGCAGTCGCCGACGCTCGGCCTTCCGCCGCAGGACGTACCACGGGAGACAGAACAGCAGCCCGATGATCACGATCCCGACGAAAAAGAGGTCGAACACGATCCACATGACCACGAACAGCACGGCGACGAACGCCAGCCAGATCACCAGAAACTGCCGCAGCCGCGGCATGCGGATCCGCAGCCGCCGCAACTTGTCGCGGAAGTCGGCCTCCATGAGGTCGAGCCCGCGGGCGAGTTGATCGGCCCCCGCCCAGGTGAGGAACCCGAAGGCGAGCCCCATCAGGCTGGAGGACAAGAGAAGAAACGGATTCATTCAGCGACCCGAGCGGGTGCGGGAAAGGGACGAGTTGTCTCTGGGCGAACGCGATTGTAACCGCTCTCCGGGAGGAAACGGCTGCGGGCGGCGGAAATCAACACGATGCGGGGAAGTCATCATAGTGGCACGGCATTCCTTGTCGTGAATTCGCGTGGCGCGGTTCGAAGACTCTTCCCAGCCGATCGATTCCGGCCAACGCGATTCCTGGGAATCGATGAACGATGCGTGGCGTGTCGGCCCGCCCCCCTCCTTCACGAGACGGAGTCTCGTGTCATATTGTTCCGGAGTGGCAGCGGACTGGGGTTTGCGGTATCGTCAGGACGCTTGATTCGGGCCAATGTCACTTTTGATGCGATGCTGATCAGGATTGTTCGGAATGAGCTCGGACGAAACCACCCCGCCGGTTGTGTCGCCTCCCACCCCTCCCGCCGCAGCCGCGAACCCCGTCCCGTCGACTGACGCCGCGACGTCGACTGCACCCGTCGAGGCGACAGCGACTCCCGAAGCCGCACCGGCCCCTGCGGAGTCCACGCGTCCGCGCCCGCAGCTGAATCCGACCTTCGGCGTCGAGAACGCCAAGCCGGTGGCGGCGGTCGAATCGTCCGGCCCGCCCCCCGCACCAAAAGAGAAGGTCGCCGTCCCGCGCGGCGATGACCTCGACGCCGAAATGCAGGCCGAGATTGCGGCCGCGATGGCCAGCGGCGAACTCGACCTCGTCCCCAAAGCGGCACCAAAGGTCGAAGGAGAGGCCGCCGAGGGGGCTGCTCCCGCGAAGCCGACCGAGGAAGAGTTGATTCCGGGCGTCCGCCTCTCGGGCAAAGTGCAGTCGATCCATGCGGACGACGTGTTCCTCGACCTGGGCTACCGCAATCCGGGCATCGTCCAGCTCAAGCAGTTCGATGCCGCGAAGCCGCCGGTCGTCGGGCAGTCGCTGAATGTCGTGGTCGACAAGATTGACGCGGCGAACAGCCTGATCGTCTGCAACCTCCCGCGCAGCCTGCGTCGCGGCGGCGGCAACTGGGATAGCCTGTCGGTCGGCCAGGTGGTCGACTGCATGGTGAGCAAGACGAACAAGGGCGGGCTCGAAGTCACGGTCAGCAACCTGCGCGGGTTCCTGCCGGCCAGCCAGATCGACCTGGGGTTCGTCCAGGACATGGAGCAGTTCGTCGGCCAGAAGCTGCGGGCGCAGGTCACCGAGGTCAATCCGAAGAAACGGAACCTTGTGCTGAGCCGCCGGGCCTTTCTGCTCAGCGAGCGGAAGGACGCCGAAGAGAACATCTGGAAGACGCTCGAAGTCGGACAGAAGTTCGGCGGCAAGGTGAAGACAGTGAAGGACTACGGAGCCTTCATCGACATCGGGGGCGTCGATGGTTTCCTGCACATCGGCGAGATGAGCTGGACCCGCATCCGCCATCCGTCGGACATTCTGAAGGAAGGCCAGGAAGTCGAAGTCCAGGTCATCACGCTCGACCGCGAAAAGAAGAAGATCAGCCTCGGCCTCAAGCAGCTGGCCACGAACCCGTGGGCCCGCGCCGGCGAGAAGTATGCCATCGGTGCGACGGTGTCGGGCAAGGTGACGCGGACGACCGAGTTCGGCGCGTTCGTCGAGCTGGAGACGGGGGTCGAAGGGCTGATCCACATCAGCGAGATGGATTACAAGCGGATCAAGAAGGTGACGGACGTCGTCAAGGAAGGACAGACCGTCGACGCCAAGGTGCTCGAGTTCGACCCGGACCGCAAGCGGATCAGCCTCTCGCTGAAGGCCCTCAAGGAGAAGCCGCAAGAGGTGAAGGTCGCCGACGAAGACCTGTCGCCCAGTGCGGCCGCCCCGGCCTACGTGCCGAAGCGGAAAGGGAGCTTGAAGGGGGGGACCGGCGGCAACACCGGCGGCGGCCTCTTCGGCAACCCGCGCGACTTCCACTGAGGTTCGGCCGCCTTAAGCGTGGCACGACATTCCATGTCGTGAATTCGTGCGGCACGATTTGAAGATTATTGCCAAGCGAAACGACTCGCATGAACCCGATTCATGCGAGTCGTTTCGCTTGGGCTTGTCTGTTGGCTCACCGCGCTGCTTCACGAGACGGAGTCTCGTGCCACAATTTGGCACGACATTCCATGTCGTGAAATCGGGCGGCGCGGCCCAAAGACCATTTCAGGCCCGTCAATTCTCATGAACGCGATTCATGGGAATCGATGGGCCTGGCTCATTTGACGGGCTCGCCACGCGGTCTCACAAAATGGAGTCTCGTGCCACTATTGCAGCAGGTCGCCCTGACGCTGCAGCGCCCTCTCGAAGTGCAGCCGGACCATCGTCCGCAGTCCCGTCAGTTCGACTCGTCCGGCGGACGGGTCGCAACCGAGCAGCACCAGTCGCGACGGCACCAGGTTGTCGCGAAGACCCAGCGTCCTCCCCGTCCGCTTGTCGAAGACCTCCACCAGCAATGACTGGCGGCTGCCATTCTGCCGGTCGCGGACCTGGCTGAGGCCGATCAGGAACGGCAGGCGATGATGGGGGAGGTCGATGATCGAGCGGGTCGGCACGGTGCGCTTCCAGCGAACCGCCCCCGTCGCCCGGTCGATGGCGTACAGCTCGCCCGTCACGTTGACGACCGGAAGGAAGGTGTCGGCCGCAGTGTTGTTGTTGAGCGCGGCGGGACGCGAAATGTCGCGCTGCAGATTGACGTAGAACGTGTCGTCGTCGGTGAAGGCCTTCAAAGTGTTCAGGTTTGGCAGGTCGAGATTGGGAATTGTCGCTGACGTCAGCGTCTTGTTGGACTTCGGATCGACCAGCAGAACCTGGTTCGTCGTGACGACGACGAGTTGATCGTTCGGCGTCGCGAGCGTGAAAACCCGCTCGTCGACCGCGAGCGACCAGACCGTCTGGTTCGTGACGGGATCCCAGAGGCGGAGCGTCCGCTCGGAGTCGCCGTCGGGGGCGAAGAGGAGCTTGCGGCCGAAGGCCCAGCGAAGGATGCCGAGGTCGTCGGTCTTCATCCGGCGGATCTCTTCGCCGGTGTCGGTGCGGAAGACGATGAACGAGGAACGATCCGAGGCGAGCATCACCAGGGCCGACTCGTCTCCGTACACGGCTCCGAGGACTTCCGGCTGCGAGCCCAGCGGGTCGATGTCCGTCCGTTCCCAGAGGATGCGGCCGGTGCGGGGCTCGAGAGCCGCGAGGTACTGCCGCGCGACGAACGAGGCGAAGTTCGGACCGACGGGGCCGGGCCGCACATCGCCCGGAATGGGAAGGTGCTTCAAGGTGGTCGACCAGGTCGGCCCCCCTTCGGAAGCTTCGGTCAGAGAGGCGCCGCACGCCTGGCCGTCAACTCCATAAGGGAAAAAATGGCCAACGAGTGCGAGCCGCTGCAATGGCGTCCCCAGTTGCATCGACCGCGGAACGACCAGATCGCCCGTGGCGGCGCCGGAGTAGCGGTCGATGATCGAGAGTCGATTCCCTTCCGCATTCGACTGCACGCCGCGGTCGAGCAGGAAGAAGCCGGAATCGGGGGGCGTGGCCAGCTTCCTTCGATACGGGCCGAACGATTCTTCGAGCCGCGAGTCGATGATCGCGAGGCGGTCCTCTTCGATGCGGACTCGAGAGACCGGCCACGCGGGCGCGGCGAACTCGCGTCGCAGGGAGCGGACCGGAGACTCGGCGTTCTGCGCATCCAGCCAGGCTCGCGTGGGGCCGTCAGCCGTCTTCAGTTCGGCTGCGTAAGTCTCTTCCAACTCAACCAGCAGCCGGGCCGACTGGTGGAACATTCCCAGCCGTTCCCAGAGTTCGGCGAGCCCCGCCACGGCGGCGGCCTGCGTGCCGCGATCGGTGCTGTTGCGGCATTCCAGATAGGCGAGCTCCGCCTGATGAATCCTGCCGTTGTCGGACAACAGCCGGGCCAGGCGGAGACGCACCGTGTCGGCCTCGGGACGGTGGGCATAAACCGACAGAAAGGCTTCGAGCGATCCGATGTCGCCGCGCGACAGAGCCGTTTCGCGGTCAGCCAGGACTTGCGTCTGCAATCGCTGGTGATCCGTTTCGCCCGTCTCCGTTTGCAGCCGCGACAGGAACCTGGGGATCCAGCGTCCCGGTGAGACGAAGTGCATCGCGTTGTTCGAGAGAGGCTGCGGCTCGTCAGCCTCGCGGAGTGCGGCGAACTCGTGGGCCGCCTCGAGCGCCCCGCTGAAATTCTTGACGCGGGCCTGGATCTCGGCCCGGGTCATCAGGTAGTGGGCGCGGACCGATGGTTCGCGGCAAAGCCGGTCCAGTTCGGCCAGCACTTCGGACACGTTCGTGCCGGCGGTCTCCAGGTCGCGGAACAGGACGTCCCGAAGGACGCCCTCGGCCCGCTCGCGCAGTCCGGCGTCATTCGCACTCTGAACGACGGTTCGCAGGTCGAGCCGGGCCGGGTCGAAGTCTCCGTTCGTCAGTCGAAGGCGGGCGACGAGGAACCGTAGCGAGAAGTTCTCCGGATGCTTCATCAGGTCGGCCGCGGATTCGTCCAGCAGCGTTCCCACAACGCGGTATGCCGTGATCCGCAGAGGCTCGCACGAAAGGATGAATTCGCCCGATGGAATGAGGTTGCCCAGGCGGACGGGCAGCGGTTCGTCGCGGTCGTCGTCCTCTTCCTCTTCAGCGTCTGCAATTCTTTCGGACGCAGCATGCTGCAGCGGGAAAGCCATTCCGATGAGCTGCCCGGTGGCGATATCGAGGGCGTTGACCGTCCCGTTGCGGAGAGGAATCAGATAGCGGAGTCCAGCCCGCACTCCGATGCCGCACGGAATCCCGGTGTTTGTGGCCCAGACGGTCTTCCCGTCAACCAGGCTCAGCCCCCGCGTCTGGCGGCGTCCGACGACGACCAGCAACGATTCGTTGACGGTCGCGAGATACTCCGCGTCGAGACGAGGAGCGGTCCAGCGAGCCGCCCCCGTCGCGATGTCGTGGCAGACGATCTGTGACGAATGATGCGGCATTGCGAGGACGCGGCCGCGCGCACCGATCAGCACATTGGGGAAGGACCTGGAGCCCACCAACCGCAGGACGTTCGACATGCTGAAGCGGTTGTCGGCCCGTTCGTTTCCCGAGGAGACGGCCCAGAGGAGCGAGCCGGTGTCGCGATCGAGCGCGAGGAGAAAGCCGGCATTCGTTGGACAGACCAGAACGCCGTCAACCAGCGTCGGGATGCAGGCCTGCTGAGCGCGGAAGTCATCGTAGTCGACGGCGCGGTCGACATATCCGAGGGCCTGGCTCCAGAGAAGCTCACCGTTATGGGCCCGCAGGCAGACCGCGGAAATCTGACGGTCGATTTCGATGATGGCGAAAAGCCGGCCATCGTGGGGGAGCGGAGGCCCGAAGAAATAGGCTCCCTGCAGCGCGTCCCGCGCTCCTCCCGGCGCTCCTCCGAGCGACCAGACGGGGCGCCGCGTCGTCTCCGCAGCGTCTCCCGTGATGGAGAGGGCAATCAGGCGATTCCAGGAGCGGCTGCGGGATGTTCCCGTGTTGCTCGGATCGGTCGCGCGCTGTGCGGGGCGGGCGGTCCGGAGGTCGACCGCTTCAATGGCGAAGACCCGGTCGCCGTCCGACGTCAGTAGCCCCAGCACGGAGTTCTCCGCGTGGGCGGGCCCGAAGTCCGGGATGGAGGCGTTGTTCGTCGCTCCTTTCACGTCGGGAGCGACGGGATAGCGAAGCGACGCGGCAGTGCGATAGGTCCAGACCGATGCTCCCGACGTCAACGACACCGCACGCAATCCTTCGGCATCGCGAAAGACGACCTGGTCCCCTGCGACGATCGCCTGCGGGGCGCCGGCCGGCGATTGCAGCGCGGAAAGCTTTTCCTCGCTCCACGTCCTCGCGCGCTCCGTCACGTCGGGAATGGGGGCATTAGCGGGATCGTTGGCGGGAGCCTGGGTTCCGGCCTTCGACGCGGGCGAAACGAGGGGAGCGACTTTTGTCGCGCTCGGCGATTCGAAGTGAACCCGATCGTCCGCCGTCCACACCGGGGCGAGCCAGGGGACGGTGACGCCGCTTCCCGCGGTGTGGCCCGCATCGCCATACGGCTGCAACCACTCGATCGACAGCGGCTCGCGGGGCGTCCGGCGATGTTCCGGCCGCAAGGGGAACCGCGGCGTCGCCTTGGCTGCGTTCAGCGCGAGAAACGCGCGTTCAATCAGGTCCTGGTCGTCGGCCATCACGGCGGCGGCGTGGATCTTCTGCCAGTGAGCGGTCCCGAGCCGTCGGGCGTGGGCCTTTTCTTCAATGACTCGCCGCCAGAGTCGGACCGCGACGGCCGCTTCTCCCCGCGACATCGCGCGGGAGGCCAGGCGGTCGACCGCATCGAGAGCGGGCGTCGTCAGGAACAGCCGACGGAGGATCTCCGCATATCCTGCGGGGTCGTTGGATTGATCGGCCTCGCGCAAGAGATCGGCGGCGGCCGCGTCGGAGAAGTCACGATAGGTCTGGAGTCCTTCGGGACCGAGAGACGTAATCAGCCGCTCGGCCCGCTGGCGAGCGCTTTCGGGAACTCCCTTGTCGAGCGACCAGAGAAAGCAATCTTCCCCGCGATCGAGGAGCGACTGCAGCGTGCGAATGGCATCGACGCTGCGGTTCGCCTGGATTTCCTTCTCGGCCCGCGCCATGTCGCGCTCGATGCTGCGCTCGCGGGCAAGGAAGGCGCGGAGGGGGAGGTTTTCTCGCGGCTCGGGGGGAGGCTCGGCCGCCGGGAGCGTGAGGGGGGGCTGCATCGGCCCCACGCACAACACGACGAACGCCATGAAACGCGAGAATCGGAATCGCAGTCGACTGACAGGCGCGGTTTCCTTCAGGCCGAACTCCGCAGGCAACGGAGCCGTCGCAGGAAACAGGCCTGGGAGCGACATCAGAAAACTCCGGAAAACCGGAACGTCCGCACGGATCGCGGTTTCCTATTGTATGCGACGGTACACCCCGCTCGCCATCGGTCTCAGGCTCTCCCTCGGGATTCAAACAGGCAGGGGCCATCGGATTTCGCGGGAACTCGATTGGCGGATTTAAGGTCTCAACGAGCGGAGATTTTTGATTGCTGCGGCGGCGACCCGGCGGCAAAATGATCAAGCCCTTCGAATGATCGCACGATCACATGTTTCTCGCGATGTCCGGCGATTCGCTCCTCGAAGGGTTCAGGAGGCTTCCATGCAGGCGACCTCGACTCACCGGCTTGATATTCCCGATTCGTTGCGGACCAAGCTCCTCGCGTTCCGCCGGCGATTGTGGACCATCAAATTGATTGAGGGCCTCGCGGCCGGTGCGATCGGGGTGCTGCTGGGATTTCTACTGACCTACGCGGTGGACCGGTTGGTCGAAACGCCGCGGCTGGTGCGGTGGGGCATCTTTGCCGCGGCGATCGCGGCGTGCCTGTCGGTCCCCTGGGCGCTCGATCGCTGGGTGTATCGGCGTCGCCGTCTCGACCAGCTGGCCCGTCTTCTGACGCGACGCCACGCGAGCGTCGGCGATCAACTCCTCGGCATTATTGAACTGGCGGGGAACGAGTCGGAGCAGGCGCGTTCGCCGGAACTCGTGGAAGCCGCGATTCGCCAAGTGGCCGAAGCGGCCGAGAAGCGCGACTTCCGCGATGCGGTCCCTCGTCCGCAGCATTGGCAGCGCTCCTTTGTAGCGGGCGGTCTCACCGCCGCCGCGGTGGCGCTCCTCATCATCACAACGGCCGCTGCGAAGAATGCCTGGGCCCGGTTCCTCGCTCCGTGGAGCAACACCCCGCGCTACACCTTCACCGCCATCGAGCCGCTGCCGGAACGGATGATTGTTCCGCACGGCGAGACATTCGAACTCACCGCCCGCCTTGCGGAGAGGACAGAGCGTCACCCGGCTACTGCTGAAGTGGCAGTTGCGGGATTGCCTCCGATCGAGGTCCCGCTGGTCGATGGCGCCTACAAGTTCGAAGTGCCAGGGCAGATCAGCACGGGAACACTCCGTTTCACCGCCGGAGACTTCTCGACCGAGATGGCGATCGAGCCGATGCTGCGTCCCGAACTCAGCAAGATGCAGTCGCGCGTGACGTTGCCCGAGTACCTGGGCCGTCCGGGCGAAGTCGAGAAGCAGATCCGTGGCGGTTCGATGACGGTGGTGAAGGGAGCCCGCACCGAGTTCACGGCGACCGTCTCTCGCGCGCTGGCCTCCGCGACGATCGACGGTCAGTCGCGCACGGTCAACGAAAAGTCGTTCGCGAGCGAAACGCTGCCGGTCGAACTCACCCGCCAGGTCGAGTTCGCGTGGCGCGACAAGCACGGCCTGACCGGCAAGGAACCGTTCCGGCTCGAAGTCGTCAGCCACGACGACGAAGCCCCGTCGCTCATCATCGAGAATCTGCCGCGACAGAAAGTGCTGCTGGTCAGCGAAGTCCTTGCGTTCCAGGTCCGCGCCCGGGATGACTTCGGCGTGAAGCAGGTCGGCATCGAGTGGAAGGGAATCGACCCGAGCCATCCGAACCCGGCCAAAGGCGAACGGCTGATCGGGGCCGGCGGCAACGACAAGGAGCTCCTGGAGCTGGCGGCGACGTTCTCGGGAACGCAGTACGGCATCGAGCCGCAACCCGTCGCGGTGCGGTTGTTCGTCGACGACTATCTGCCGGGACGCGAGCGCGTCTACTCCCCCGCGTGCGTCTTCGACCTGCTCGACCCTGAGCAGCACGCGATCTGGATCACCGCCCAGCTCGGCCGGTGGCAGAAGCTGTCGCTGGAAGTCCGCGACAAGGAAATGCAGCTGCACGAAGTGAACAAGGAGCTGCGGGCGATGTCGGGCGAGGAACTCGACCGGCCCGAAAATCGCCGCAAGCTGGAGACGCAGGCCGCGGCCGAGCGGGCCAACGGGCGACGGCTGACGAACCTCGTTGCCAGCGGCGAAGACCTGTTGAAGCAGGCGATGCGCAATCCCGAGATCGGCGTCGGCCATCTCGAGAAGTGGGCCGAGATGATGCAGATTCTCAAGGACATTTCTGGCAACCGAATGCCCTCGGTCGCCGACATGCTCAAGCAGGCGAGCACCGCCCAGCAGGCGGGAGCGAACCCGCCGACCAAACCGTCGCGGATGGCGGGGCAGAACCGCGCCAACATGGCGGGGGGCGACCCGAAGAAGCCGTCTGAGAAGCCGAACAAGCCGAACGCCGTGCCGACCATCACCGACGTCGAATCGACGATGAACCAGGCGAAGCCGGGTGAGCCGAAGAAGCCGAAGGAGAGCAAGGGGGGAAGCCCGAAGTTCGGCCTTCCGAACACGATGCTGGCCGGCAATGGCAAGGCGAAAGACGACAACAAGCCCGAAACTCCGGCCGGCCAGAAAGTCGACGAGGCGGTGAAGGCCCAGCAGGACCTGCTCGCCGAGTTCGACAAGATCGCCGATGAGTTGAACCAGGTTCTCGCGAATCTCGAAGGCACCACGCTGGTCAAGCGACTGAAAGCGTCGTCCCGCAAGCAGCAGCAGGTGGCCACGAAACTCGGCACGGTCGCGGCCGCGACGTTCGGCGGGGAAGAGACCGCGAAGAGCAAACAGGGCGAGACGTTCAAGGACCTGTCGGAGGTCGAATCGAAGAGCAGCCGCGATGTGTCGAACATCATGGACGACATGTCGGCCTACTTCGAACGGAGCCGCTTCATGCGGTTCAAGGCGGTCCTCGACGATATGCGAAAGCAGGACGTCACCGCCGGGCTGCGGACGCTGGGGGATGATCTCCGCAAGGAGAACGGCCTGTCGATCGCCCAGGCGGAATACTGGAGCGACACGCTCGACCGCTGGGCCGAGGATCTGGTCGAAGTGACGAAGTGCGGGGCGTGTCCCGGCTGCAAGTCGAAGGGGAGCCTGCCGCCGTCAATCGTGCTCGAAGTGCTTCAGATCCTTGAGGGGGAAGTCAACCTGCGGGAAGAGACACGCGTCGCCGAGCAGGCTCGCCCGGCCATCAAGAAGGAAGAGCACGACCAGACGTCGCACAAGCTGGCGAAGTCGCAGGACGGGCTCCGCGAGCGGATCGATAAGGTCATTGGGCGCATCCGCGAGTTGCCGGATGGCGAGACCGACTTCGGCAAGGAGATCGCGCTGCTCACGAAAGTCTCGGGCGTCATGAATGAAGCGACCGAGATTCTCTCGGGCGGCACGACGGGGGCCCCGGCGATTGCGGCCGAAACGGAAGCGATCGAGCTGCTGCTGCAGTCAAAGCGGTTCAATCCGAATGGCGGCGGCGGTGGCGGCGCGAATCCCGGCGGCGGCGGCAGCGGCTCGACGAATGACTCAGCTCTGGCGCTGGTCGGCGGCGGGGTCAACGAGAAGGAAGTCCGCGAAGACCGCGGCACCAGCCAGACGACCGGCACCGCCGGCCCCGTGCTGCCCGAAGAGTTCCGCGCCGGCCTCGACGAATACTTCAACCGGCTCGAAGGCCGGGCGAAGAAGTAGAGTGGCACGACATTCCATGTCGTGAAGCCGCGTGGAAGGGTTCGAACACCATTCCAATGCTTGCCGATTCTAATGAAGTCGCTTCATGCGAGTCGATGGGCTTGGCCCGTTGTATCGGCACGCCGCACCGCTTCACGCGACGGAGTCGCGTGCCACAATTTGGCACGACATTCCATGTCGTGAACCCACCAGGGAGGATCCAACGTCGTGCCAACGCGGGCTCAGGCTTTCCTCCCCTGACGAGAGCGATTGCGGTAAGCTGCCGGACCATCACCCGGTCCCGCACATTCCAACCCGCGCTCACTCATGTCTTCCACAGCACTCGCGCTGGCTCCGGACAGCGTTGTCGTCGGATGGGACTTCAGCACCTCGGGGGCGAAGTGCCTCGCCTTTGATCTCTCGGGCAACGTCCTGGCTCGGGTGCATCTCGACGGCGACCAGTGGTTCGGGCACCCCGAGGTCGCGGGGCTGCGCGAGCTGTCGGTGATGCAACTCGAAGGGCAGGTGCGGGCGAGCGTGCGGGTGATTGCGGAGGAGCTGAGGAAAATCGGGCGGCTGAAGGACTGGGTGGCCGGGGGGATCTCGGCGACGCATCACACCGCGGGCCGACTCGATGCGCGGCGACTGCCGGTGCGGCGGCTGATCTGCTGGAACGATACGACGCTGATTCCCTATCACAAGAAGGGGCTGAAGCGGCTGGGGGGGCCGGCGGGCGTTCAAAAGCTGATCGGCGGACCGTGGGCGGTGCGGTACTCGCTCAGCCACCTGGTGAAGGACGAGGAATGCCTCGACATCAAGGACTGGGAGCGGACGGGTCGCATCCTCCCGCACGGGCCGATGGCCGCCGGCCTGCTGACCGGCAACTACGACGTGACAAGCGTTTCGTCCGCGGCGTCGACGGGGATCATGGACTTCCGGAATCGCCGCTGGGCGTATGGCATGCTGAAGGCGATCAAGTCGTCGGCGCTGCAGGCACTGGCGAAGAAGCAGTTGCCCGAGATTGTCGACCAGTTCACTCCCGTGGGGCGGCTCTCTCCCGACCTTGCGGCGGCGGCCGGTATTCCCGCCGAGTCCGCGCCGTGGATCTATCCGACGTCGGACGATCAGCAGGCGGGACTGGCGGGGGGCGGGGCCGTCGAGTCGGGTCAGGTGGCCATCGTCCTGGGGACGTCGGCCGTGGTGAATTCCTCGGGCGCCAAGCCCCCTGCGTCGGGATCGCTCGACGTGATGTGCCTCAACTGGGGGCCGTACCTGTGGATGCGGTGCTACAGCAACGGGGCGGGGCTGATCACGCACTTCTTCGGGAAAGAGCCGCCGTTCGCGAAGCTTGAAAAGGCCGCGGCCGCGGTGCCGGCAGGTTGCGGCGGAGTGCGGCTGCTGCCGTTCCTCGACCCCGAGCCATCGCTCAAGGTGAATGCTCCGGCCCTGGAGTGGACTCCGTCCGAGCCGAAGGACGCGGGGGTGAAGTTCCGGGCGTGCCTCGAAGCGATCGCCTATCTCATCGCAATGGGCGTCCGCGAGCACGAGAAGGCAGGGCAGACGATCACGCAGCTCAGCGTGTCGGGGGGCATCGCCCGCAGCGACCTGATGTGCCGCATTCTTGCGACGGTTCTCAACCGCGACCTCGAACGGCTCGAGTCGGACGAAGGCCCGGCCCTCGGCGCGGCGGCCACGGCGATGGCGGCGGCCGAGACGAACGCCCGCCGCACGAAGGGGAACACGACGCCGTTCCCGGTGTCGGCCGCCGTCCGTCAGATGGTGCGGTTCCGCGAAACGGTCAGGCCGGATTCAAGTCTGACCGATGCATATCGATCCGGACTCAAGCAGTTCCAGGCGGACCTGAAGGCGTTGCGGTCTTCCGCTGGAAAGTAGCCCCTCATGCTCCGCATGAGGTTAAGCCATGCGAGCAGAGGACATCGAAGACGCATTCCGCACGCGTCGTCACGGCGGCTTAATCTCTCGCGGGGCAAGAGGGCTACCTTGGAAGGTCGTCGCGACGCACACCGTTTTCCAAGCTCTACCGCGATTGGAAGAGTCATCAAGTCGACGTGACGATCTCGACCAGTTCGACAATGAAGTGGAGCGTCGAATTCGGGGGAATGTTCCTGGTGCCGCCCGGGCCGTATCCCAGTTCCGAGGGGATCTCCAGTTCGATCATTCCCCCTTCCGGACAATGTTGCAGGCCTTCCGTCCATCCTGGAACGACTTCCGTCAGTGAGAAATTGATGGGCTGACCGCGATCGTAGGAGCTGTCGAAGACCTGCCCATTGTCGAGCCACCCCTTGTAATGGGCCTTCACCACGCTCGTTGATTTTGGCTTGGCGGAAGTCGTCTTTCGGAGGACGCGATACTTCAGGCCCGAGTCGGTGGTGGTGAAGTCCTTCGGGGCATCCGCGTCGGTGGGACCCGGTCCCTCGTTGCAGCCCGAGACTGCGAGCACTAAACCGACCATCAAAGTCCACACAATGCTGCGATGCGGCATGAGACGAATCCCGGGAACGGCGAAACAGGGGGATAACACCCCGCAAGGAACAAGACAGCCCGGCCAGCGGAAGAACCCTGCGGACCGGGCTGTTGCCATCATAGCACGAGTGGTCGTCTCTGTTCGCCGTCGCGTGTGCTAGATGACCGGCCGCGATCGTGAGGCGCAACCGTGGCCGATGATGTCTTTACGCCGAAGGCGTTGGACGCAGTAGCCCAGGGTCGCGAACGAAGTAAGCGCACCCTGGGTTGGGACGAAGAGAGAACACCAACCCCAACGGGGTTGTACAAACCGTGTGCGAAGTGGAGCGGAACGTAGTACCCCGTTGGGGTACCTGATAGTCATCTGGCATAACCTAGGGTGCGCTCGCAAAGCCTCGCGACCCTGGGCTACTGCGTCCAACGCCTTCGGCGTAGAGAGGAGTGCCCGCCGATCCAATCGAGTGATCGGAACCAGAGTCTCTCTTGCAATATGTCCCGCAATCGAAACCGGTCATTTAGAAGAGTTCCTCGATCACCTTGCCATCGGGCAGAAGCGGGATGGGCCGACCGAGCAGGTTGTTGGCGTTCAGATTCGGGTCGATGCCACGGTGACGGTAGACCGTGGCCAGGACATCGCTCGGACCGACCGGGCGATCGGCGGGGAGGCCGCCATCGGGAGTCGATGCACCGATCACCTGTCCGGTCTTGATGCCGCCGCCGGCGAGGAGGACGCTGCCGAGTTTCGGCCAGTGGTCGCGGCCGCCGGTCGTGTTGATCCGCGGAGAGCGTCCGAACTCGCCCCAGACCAGCAGCAGCACGTTGCGGCAGGCGTCGCGCTCGCTGAGGTCGGTAATCAGGGCGGAGAGCGCGCGATCGAGCGGGGGGCCGCTCCATTCCATTCCGACGTTCGGACCGCCGGGGCTCGGCTGCTCGCGGTTCTCGCGGGTGACGCTGACGTGCCAGTCCCACCGCAGGCAGTCGGGCGCGGTGTTGATGGTGACGAACGTCACTCCTGATTCGACGAGCCGCCGGGCCAGGAGCGCCATCTGTCCCCAGCGGTGCGTGCCGTAGCGCTCGCGGGTGGCGGTTGGTTCCTCGTTGAGATCGAACGCGCGGCGCGCCTTTGAACTCGTGACGAGTTCGAGCGCGAGTTTGGCGAACGGGTCGAGACCGTCCTGTGCGGCCTTGGCGTCGTATTGGCGCGGAAGGCGGTCGAGTTCGCTGAGGAGCGACTTGCGGTCGCCGATGCGGTCGAGCGTGACGTCGTCAGCCAGCTTGAGGCTTCCCGTGGCGCTCTTGAGGCGATCGTGCTGGAAGTCGAACGGGTACGGGTCCTGCATCACCGGGAACGGAGCATGGGCGACGCCGAGATAGCCGGGGCCCATCGCGTCGAACAGGTGATGGTGCAGGACGGGCTCTTCGGAGAGCATGACGTAGGGGGGCATTCCCTGCTGGCGGGCTCCGCGGAAACGGGACGCGATCGAACCGACCGACGGATAGGCGTTGGCGTTGTCAGGCTCCTTTCGGCCCGCGAGGCACCACCGGGTCACGCCGAAATGATCGTCATAAGGATGGGTGAAGCCGCGGAGGATGGCGGTCCGGTCAAGGACCTGGGCCGTGAGCGGCATCATCCCGCAAACCTTGGCCCCCGGGAGTCGCGAGTCGATCGCGTCGTAGGGACCGCGGATCTCGACGGGGGCATCAGGCTTGGGGTCGAACGTCTCGAACTGACTGGGCCCGCCTCCCAGCCAGATCTGAATCACGGACGTATCGGGAGGAAGGGTTCCCGACTCGGCGGCTGCCGCCCGCTGGCGGAGGATCTCCGGCAGGGCCAGTCCCGCGCCGCCCGCCTGGAGGGTGGCCATCAAGAAGCGCCGCCGCGATGTCCCACCCTGCTTCAGAGACGACATGCTCCCCTCCACCGCGCGAAAACATTCAGAATCTTTGATGGCTGATCGGGCTAGTTGTACGGTCATCGCAAGCCTTTCGTCAAATGATCACTACATCGACGAAGAGGCACCGCATTCCGTCGGTAGGATGGGCAGGCGAGTCCTGCAGTGTCGTGATCGCCACCGAGGCGCCCTCGCCTGCGCCATAGCGCCCAGCCGGTTCACCCGATCGGTTTTCGGCCGCGTTTCGCACGCTCGCGAGGCGTGATATGGTATGACGTTTGCTTGCCTGATTTCAGCCTTCCAGTTGCACACAAAACCGGCAGTCGGTTATCGCTCTTTTTCTGACTCAGCGCTCCCCATGAAGCCTCGTGAAGTCCTCGCTCTGTGTCGTGAACGCGAAATCCGGGCGGTCGATCTCCGGTTCATGGACTTCCCGGGGACCCTCAAGCACTTCACGATTCCCGTCCACGCCTTGACGGAACAATCGTTCGAGGAAGGGTTTGGGTTCTCCGGATCGTCCATTCGCGGCTGGAACGCGATCAACGAAAGCGACATGTTGGTCGTCCCGCAGACCGACACCGCGTTCGTCGACCCGTTTTTCAAGAATACTCTGGCGGTCACCTGTAATATCCAGGATCCCATCACGCGCGAAAACTATGCCAAAGATCCGCGCAACGTTGCCCGAAAAGCAGAAGCCTACATGAAGAAAACCGGAGTGGCGGACATTGCCAACTTCGGTCCGGAGCCCGAGTTCTTCATCTTCGACAACGTCCGCTTCGACGTGAACGAGCACGAGTCGTACTACCACGTCGAAAGCGCGGAAGGACAGTGGACGCGAGGTCAGGCATCAGCCGGCAACTCGGGCTACAAGGTGCGCTACAAAGAGGGATACTTCCCCGTCCCGCCGACCGACACCCTCCAGGAAGTCCGCACCGAAATCATGCTGACCTTGCTGGAGTGCGGTGTCGAGATCGAGGCCCAGCATCACGAGGTGGCCACGGCCGGCCAGTGCGAGATCGACCTGAAGTACGGCCCGCTCGTCAAAATCGCCGACAGCCTGCTGCGCTATAAGTACGTCGTGAAGAACGTCGCGGTCCGCCACGGCAAGACGGCGACCTTCATGCCCAAGCCGATCTGGAACGACAACGGGTCCGGGCTCCACATGCACTTCTCGCTGTGGAAAGGAACCGAGCCCCTCTTCGCCGGTTCGGGCTACGGCGGACTGAGCGACCTGGCCCTCTACGCGATGGGGGGCATCCTGCAGCACTCCGCCGCCCTCATGGCCTTCTGCTGTCCCACGACCAACAGCTATAAGCGGCTCATCCCCGGTTTCGACGCCCCAATCAACCTCACCTACAGCTACCGCAATCGCTCGGCGGCCCTCCGCATCCCCGTCCACAGCACCAAGCCGGCGTCGAAGCGGTTCGAGTACCGCTGCCCCGACTCGTCATCGAACCCCTATCTGGCGATGTCGGCCGTGCTGATGGCGGCGCTCGACGGCATCCAGAACAAGACGCACCCAGGCCAGCCTCTCGACAAGGATCTTTACGACCTGAACCCCGCGGAGACGGCCGACATTCCCAAGGTTCCGCGGACGCTCGAAGAGTCGCTGGACGCCCTGCGCAAAGACCACGACTTCCTGTTGCGGGGAGACGTCTTCACCGAGGACGTGATCGACACGTGGATCTGGTACAAGTCGGAGCACGAAGTCGAGAACATCCGCCAGCGCCCGCACCCCGCCGAGTTCGCGATGTACTACGACGTGTGACGCGCGATGGTCGTCGCAGACGCCGCCAGCGTCGGAAAGCCGCAGGCCATAGAATGGGACAACAGGCAGTGAAAGCAACGTCAGGAACCACGGAAGGCAGGGAACAAAGGACGAGGCTCATTGCATTCTCTGTTGCTTCCCTGCTTTTCGCGTCGCTGACTGCATGTTGACCAGATGAGAGAGACCAATCAGAAAGAGAATAAGGAACCCAGGAAAGCAGGAAGAAGACAAGGGGAGAGAGAATGCGTCCGATTCGAAAGTCATCCGTGCCCCCCTTCTTTCCCTGCCTTTTTCCTGCCTTCCTGGGTTCCTTATTCAAATCCTCATCGGATTGATGTCCGCCTCGAAGCATTCTGACGGCAGGTCGAGGATTTGCCCTGGGCATCCTGCCGTCGGTCCTTTCTGTAGTTCCTGCCTGACGTCTTTTTGAGTGCGATGGACGACGTGTCCTGCGGTCCTGATCATCGGGGCGCATCTGTTGTGTTCGTTCCGCCTCGAAGGCACCAACGGCCGGCGTACAGCATCGCTGCGCGCGTTGAGATCGCCGTTCATTTCGGGTAGAATCGGGGAACTGAAGCGACACGCTCCTTCAGCGGAATTCAGCATCAAATCGGCCGGTTTTTTCCGGCAAATTCAGCGACTCTGAGTTCCGCGTCGAACGCCCCGGCCCCGACATTCGACGCGACCTCCACGCCATGCAGTCCGTGATTCATTGGAATCCGCCAATGTTCACACTGTTCATGAGAGCAATTCGGGCCAGCGGCTTCGAGGAGTCTTGCGTTGGCGAACGGAAATCCGGCGGATCCGAATGGCGGCGATCCTGTTGACCCCGCACTTCCGGTCGGCGGCGGCGATGACAGCGTCCAGCGGCTCGACATCCAGGAGGAGATGCGGCAGAGCTACCTGACGTACGCGATGAGCGTCATCATCAGCCGCGCTCTGCCGGACGCCCGCGACGGCCTCAAGCCCTCGCAGCGACGCATTCTGGTCGCCATGAACGACCTGCGGCTCGGCCCCGCCTCCGCCCGCACCAAGTGCTCGAAGATCGTCGGCGATGCGATGGGTAATTACCATCCGCACGGCGACGGCGCGATTTACGCCACGCTGGTCCACATGGCCCAGGACTGGCGGTCGCGAACCACGCTGATCGACAAGCAGGGGAACTTCGGCTCGCTCGCCGGCCTCCCCCCTGCGGCGATGCGATACACCGAGGCCCGCCTCGGTCCCGCGGCCGCCGACATGCTGGCCGACCTCAACAGCGACACGGTCGATTTCGTTCCGACCTACAACCAGGAAGGCCGCGAGCCGGTCGTCCTGCCGTCGAAGTTCCCCAACCTGCTCGTCAACGGCTCGATGGGCATTGCGGTCGGCATGGCGACCAGCATCCCCCCGCACAACCTCGCCGAGGTGTGCGATGCGGCGATTCTGCTGATCGACAACCCCGACTCCACGATCGATGACATCATCGAGGTGTTGCCCGGCCCGGACTTCCCCACGGGGGGCGTCATCTGCGGGCGGCTCGGCATCCGGCAGGGGTACATGACCGGCCGCTCGACGCTGGTCGTCCGCGCCCGCACCCACTTCGAAGAGGAACGCGGGACCGATGTCATCGTCGTTACCGAAATCCCCTACAACGAAACCCGCGACCGCGTCCGCGAGAAGCTCGAACAGCTCGTTCGCGACGACAAGATCACGGGGATTTCGCGCGTCGTCGACCTGACCGACCGCAACACGCCGTCGTGGCAGGTGCGGCTGCACATCTACCTCAAGCGCGATGCCGACCGCGACGTCGTTCTCAACCAGCTCTGGCAGCACTCGCCGCTCCAGGCCACGCTCAGCGTCATTATGCTGGCGCTCGTCGGCAACCGCCCGGTCGAGCTCCCCATCAAAGGGCTCATCCAGGAGTTCCTGCGTCACCGCGTCACCGTCATCCGCCGCCGTACCGAGTATCAGCTCGCCGAAGCCCGCAAACGCAAGCACACCGTCGAAGGGCTGCTGATTGCCCAGATCGACATTGACCTCATCATCCGCACCATCCGCCAGTCCCCCAGCCGGGCCGAGGCGAAGGTGCGGCTTCAGGAAATCGAAGTCGCCGCCGAGATGGTGGCCCGCGCTCTGGGCGATGACGGCTTCCGGGTGCTGCAGGAAGAAGTGGGCGTCCAACCGACGTACCGACTCTCGGCCAACCAGAGCGAAGCGATCGTCGCGATGCAGCTCGGCTCGCTCGCCAACCTCGAACGCGAAAGCCTGCAGGGAGAGCACCAGAAACTCCTCGCGGACATCGCCGGCTTCCTCTATCTCCTCGCCGATGAAGCCCACATCCTGGCCGTCGTCCGCGAAGACATGCTGACTCTCAAGGAGCGTTTCGGCGACAAACGCCGCACCGAGATCAGCGAAGAGGAGATGGGGCACTACGACAAGGGAGACCTCATCGCCGAAGAGCCGATGGTGGTCACACTGTCGCACCGCGGCTACATCAAGCGGACGCCCCTCAGCGTCTACCAGGCTCAGAATCGCGGCGGCCGCGGGATTGCAGGGGCGAAGAACCAGGACGAAGACACGATCGAGCACCTCTTCGTCGCCAGCACGCACGACTGGCTCCTGTTCTTCTCCGACCGCGGCAAGGTCTACTGGCAGAAGGTCTACGACCTTCCCCTTCAGGCCCGCACCAGCAAGGGCCGGGCCCTCGTCAATCTCCTCTCGCTCGATGAGGCGGAGAAGGTCGAGATCTGCCTCGCGGTCCGCGAGTTCCCCGAAGACCGCTTCCTGATTATGGCGACCCGCAAGGGAACCGTGAAGAAGACGACCCTCTCGTCTTACGGCCGCCCGATGAAGGGGGGCCTCATCGCGATCAAGCTCGACGAAGGCGACTCGCTCATCGACGTGAAGATCGTCGGCCCGGGGGACGACCTCGTCCTGTCGACGGCGAATGGCATGGCGATCCGCTTCTCGCACGACGACGCCCGCCCGATGGGCCGCGCGACGCGCGGCGTCCGCGGCATCCGCCTGAGCGGCGATGACGTGGTGGTCGGGTGCGTGGTGGCCCAGCCCGACAAGGCACTTCTGACGGTGTGCGAAAACGGCTACGGCAAGCGGACACTGTTCGGCAGCCCAACGGTCGAAGGCGAGGAAGTCGAAGCCGCTCCGGCCGACGACACCGACGACGAAGCCGCGCCCTCAGCCTCTCCGCCGCTTGTCGGCGTCGCGGGAAGCGCGGACGAACCATCCGAAGAACCCCAGGACGAATCCGGTGACGATGCGTCCTCCTCCGGATCAGGCAGTGCCCGCTACCGCCGCCAGGGGCGTGGCGGCAAGGGACTCCGCGACATCAAGACGACCGCCCGCAACGGCAAGGTGGTCGACCTCGCGGCCGTGAGCGACGACGACGAAGTTTTGATGATCACCGCTCAGGGGAAGATCCAGCGGATCCGCGCCCGCGACGTCAGCCTGATCGGCCGCAACACGCAAGGCGTCCGCATCATCCGTCTCGACGAGGGGGACACGCTCGTCTCGATCGAACGCATCCCAAGCGAGATCCTCGCAGAAGAGACGGAAGCCCCGGCCACGGAATAGAATTCCAGCCCGTCAGGAATTTACGAATGCCAGGACGCCAACTCTCCGGTCCACTCTTGATCGTCGATGGAACGGTCAGTCGGTTGCAACGGGTCAGTTTGCGCAATCCTTCATTCGACGAAGCGAGACTTCAGTCGCTGCTTTTTTCGCATCCAGAGTTGCTTCCGATCGAAGAGCTCGAACCGGTCTTTCGAAGGCCGATCCCCGTCGCTCGGGAGTTACTGACGCCCGCTGGGCCCATCGACGTTGTCTATATCAACGAAGACGGTTTTCTCTGCCTCGTGGAAACCAAGCTGTGGCGCAATCCGGAGTCACGGCGCTCGGTCGTCGCTCAAATCATCGATTACACAAAGGAAATGGCCAAGTGGTGCTATGAAGATCTCTGCGCCGCAGTTCGCCGAGCGCGGCCCGACCTGGGAACCGACCCACTTGTCGAATTGGTCCGTGGCGGGGTCGAAGAATTTGACGAACTGACTTTCGTCGATAGCATCAGTCGCAATCTGAGACTCGGGCGGTTCCTGCTTTTGATCGCTGGAGATGGAATCCGCGAAGACGTCGAACATCTCGTCGAATTTCTTCAAAAGACCCCCCAACTCCACTTTACCCTCGCACTCGTTGAGATCGGCCTCTATCAGTTGTCCGATGGGAAAGCTGACGACCTGCTGGTTCAGCCAAGAATTCTCGCTCGAACTCAGGAGGTGACTCGTTCAATCGTCGAGATCAATGCCGGCATTAAGCCGACCGACGTCAGAATCACAATTCCAAGACGTGACGACGTTGTTGCCACCGATGGAAAGCGACGGCCAATTACGGAGCAGTTGCTGCTTGAGGAACTCAGGGCATCGACCCACGATGACAACGTCGTCCAACTCGCGTCATGGCTGATAGACAATGCGGAGCGTTACCAATTGACGGTTGATTGGGGAGATTCTGGGCCGGTCTTCAAATACTACGACGACGAGTTGGGAACTTTCTTCCCCTTCTTTCAGATCCATCGATCCGGAGTTCTGGCCCAAGCCCGCTCGCAACTCGCGAGTGAATGCCAGCGCTTCGGGCTTCCAATGTCCATCATTCAAGAGTGTCTCAATTCGATTGCGGAATTGATTCCCGGATCGAAGGTCATCTCCTACAAGACTCCCGGCGGAAGACTTCAGGAACTCGTTGTGTTCGGCCCAAAATTCGGGCCGACAGATTGGCCGCCGCTCACTCCACTCGTCGGCAAGGAGGAGCAACTCATGAACGCCGTCGGCAAGGCGGTTAACCAGCTTCAGAAAGCAATTGCGACAAGGCCACCCAATTGACGCACCATCTGCAAGCCTTGGATGACGCTCGGTCGCCTGCCCCGCTTGCAACCCGGCGAACACCAACTCAATGCAGGGGCGCAACATGGTCTCGCAGAAAGAACGAGAGCGACACCAGGCCATTTCACACCAGCTGGCCGTCATGGACCAGCAGGCACGGATGCGGGAATCGGCACAGCGGGGAGAGTGGATCGGCACGATCCGGACTTGTCAGCGGATGCTGCGAAGGCTGGTGACGGCTGCGGAAGACCTGACTCAGATGCCATTCGACGAGCTCCGACAACTCGCCGAAGATCTTGAGAGGGACGCCTTCGCCCCCGCGGGATCGGCGAACTCGGAATGAACTCGTCAGAAACACAAAGGGAGTGATGGACAACCCAGCCAACTCGTCGCACGCCCGTTTTCTCCCTCCCGCCCCTGTCGATCGTGTCCTCGGGCCGCTCACGCGGTTTCTGCATGTGCAGTCGGCAAGTGGAATCGTTCTGGTCGTCTGCACGATCGCGGCGCTGGTCATCGCCAACTCGCCGTGGCGCGAGGCTTACTTCCGGCTGCTGCATCTCCCCTGCACCCTCGGCGTCGGCTCGTGGGTGCTGAACAAGGATCTGCTGCACGTCATCAATGACGGATTGATGACGGTTTTCTTCTTCGTCGTCGGCCTTGAGATCAAGCGGGAACTCGTCGCGGGCGAGTTGCGGGGGTGGAAGAAGGCGGCGCTTCCCGTGTTCGCCGCACTCGGCGGGATGGTGGTTCCCGCGCTGCTGTTCCTGGCGATCGCACATTTTGGCGGATTCGACTCGGCGCTGCGGCGCGGGTGGGCCATTCCCATGGCGACCGACATCGCGTTCGTCGTCGGCATTCTCGCACTGCTCGGAAAGCGGATCGCGCCGGGACTTCAGATCATGCTGCTGTCGCTGGCGATCGTCGACGACATCGGCGCGGTGCTGGTCATCGCCCTCGTCTATACCGATGCCATTCAGATGACCGCCCTCGCCATCGCCGGGGCGGGGTGCGTGCTGACGTTCGTGATGAATCTGGCCGGCGTGCGGGCGGTGGCGGTGTATGCGGTCGTCGGTGTCATCGTGTGGCTGGCGGTGTTGAAGTCGGGCGTGCATCCGACCGTCGCCGGCGTGCTGCTCGGCCTGATGACGCCCGCCGCCCCGTGGATTCCAATGGCCAGGCTCCAGGTGATTTTCGAGAAGGTCGCCGAGGACGCCCGCGACGAAGCGCTTCCTCAGGCCCTGACGCAGGCGACTCTCGCCCAGGCCAGCGTCGCGGCCCGCGAAGCCATCTCCCCGCTGCATCGCCTGGAAAACTTTCTGCACCCGTGGGTCGCGTTCGTCATCATGCCGGTCTTCGCGCTGGCGAACGCGGGGGTCGAAGTCAAAGTGGCCGAGATCGGCCAGCCGTTGTCGCTCGCCGTCGCTGCCGGCCTGGCGCTCGGCAAACCGGTGGGAATCGTCCTGTTCTCCGCCGTGGCCGTCGCGCTGGGCCTCGCGAGCCTTCCCCGAGGCGTAACGCGACGCGCGCTGATCGGCGGAGGATGTCTCGGAGGCATCGGATTCACGATGTCGCTCTTCCTGACGGGACTGGCCCTGCCGGCCGAGCACACGGCCGCGGGAAAGATCGGCACGCTCACGGGTTCGCTCGTCAGCGTTATCGCCGGATCGCTCGTGCTGATGACGCTGAAGCCCGACGCATCCGCGGCCGAGTGACACCGCAAGCTGCGCTCCGGCTCCGTCTTCAAGATCGCCATCCCGTTCAACGCTTCTCCATCACCAGCTTGGCTTCCAGCGGACGGCCGCCGCGCGTCGTTCCCATCAGCGTTCCATCGAGCGGCAGATGAATCACGGTTGATTCGTCGGCGACGCTCGCCTTCCCGGGCACATCAACGGTCAGCGGGTTCCACGTCTGGCGGCTTCCGAACGTGAGCGAGGGATCGAAATATCGGGGGGTCGATGAGATCCGGATATCGTCGAGGATGAACCGCACGCCGGGTGGGGCGGTGGCGACGAACTGCTTGAGCCACACGATCCCCGCGCCGAATTGCGGCGGGCCGTTGTAGCCCTCCCAGGTGAGATTGCGGTACCACGAGTGATCGCGGCCGTCGACGTAGACGTGAACGAGGCTGCGATCCTTCAGCCCTTCGTGCGGCCGCCACACGATGGCGATGTGCGTCCATTCGTCGCGCGGCACCCGTCCCGGGTTCCATACCTGCAGCGGGCCGTTGTGGAGGATCATCCAGGGACTGGTCGCCGTCAGCCGCTCGTCCGACAGCCGCCGGATCCAGAACTCGATCGTCCCCTGCGACTGATCCGACAGCCGCTGTGACTTTCCGTCGGCGTCCATAATCTCATCGGGGATCTGCAGAGCGCGGCCCGGAACGATGAGCAGCCCTTGTCCGAAACGGCCGGGGACAAACGTCTGAGCATTGTCCGGCATCGGCCGCACTCGGCGCGCGACAAGCGTCGATGGCGGAATGGCGGTCGCCTGCGGTGAGGTCGTCACCCACATTTCCTCAGTCGGAAGGCCCGCAAGGCGGAACCAGACCGGAGTTTCGTTCCGCGCTTCGATGGTCAGCTTCGATCCCTGGGGAATTCCTTCCAGTGAAACGACCAGGATCCCGGGCGCTGGTCTACCGGCCACTTCCATCCCATCGCGCCGCACGACAAGTTGGGCCGGCAGCGCGGATTCGATCCTCAGTTCGTTCGACGCTCCTCGCAGCCAGGTGAAGCCACGCTTCGGCTCGACATGCAGCGGTTCTCCCGCGTGGCACCACACGGCATCCACGCCACTGAGATCGAGCAGTCCCGTCTCGAGCTTTGGCGAAAGGAACAGCCACTCCGCACCGGCTTCGGCCTTCGCCTCGAGGACCGAGCGATACACCTCGAATCCCCGCAGCGCCCGATCGAACGGCTGACGATGCGAGCGCAGCGTCGCGGTGTCGCCGATCCTCCCCGCCACTTGCCCCGTCCCATCGAGGACTTCCGGAGCACGATCCCATCCCCACGTCGTGGCGCGGAGCGGTTCGTTCGGCTTTCGATGCAGCGCGATGAGCGCCCGCTGCGGGACGAGCGGCGGGTCGGGCGGGACGGCGATTCCATGATCGGCCGCATCCTGCAGCGCGCCGATTAACCGCGGTGTTGCAGCGAGGGCGCGGATCGGATCGGCGGGATTGTAGATGCGCGGTCCCAGATCTTCCGGCCTGGCCAGCGGAGCCGCAGCCGACATCAGGTCCTCAAGCTCGTGGCGCGCGGCCACCAGGTGCCGCGGGTCGCGAGTGAAATGCCATCCCCAAGCGATCTGCACGTTGGAGTACACACCGACATTCCCGCCATACGGGTCGGCATCGATGGCGGCGGTGAAATACTTGCGAAGGATCTCCGGCATCCGCGGGTCGCCCGAAGCCCGGGCGTACTTCCAAAGAGCGGGCGACCAGTAGTGCGACAGCATCGGGCTGTTGGCGTTGGCCGGCAGGCGATGGTCCTGGCACTGCCACACGCCGTTCGGACTCTCGGGGTCGAGGAACGCGTCGGCGTACTCCTTCAGCACCCGCCCGATCGCCGGATCCCACGTGTGTTCATAGAGCGTCGCGAGGTTGAAGAAGAGCGTCATCTGGTGACGCGAGCCCGACTGGAACGGCGCGTAGTCGCGGAGCATCTCGGCCCACGACTTCGACGGCTTCCCCGCCTCGGTTGCCTCGTACCACAGTTGCTCGCGGTGGAGCGGCGGAAACTCCTTCGAGTCGCTCCGCATCCCCGCCAGCGGACCCCAGTACGCACGCCACAGGTCGACGACGTCCGCATACCGTTCGTCGCCGGTCAGGTAGTAAGCGAGCGTCGTTGTTTCGAGCGTGCGGTGATAGGTCGCCCAGAATTGCGGAGCGCTCCGCAGCCACGCCTCGCCCGTGTCATGGTGCCGCACATAGTGCAGCGGGCTGTCGATGCTCCAGTCCCCCGCCGCATAAGTGAGTGTCGCCTCCCGCTTCACGCCGCCGCGCCACTCGGTCGAGTATTTTGTCGGCACATGCGAAACCGCCACGTCGACCCAATGATTCTCCGAAGGAATGGCCCAGTCGTAGAACTTTCGCTCCCCCGATCGCAGATAGCACCACCAGAGCTGAGTCTCGCGCTGGTAGGTGTGATATTCGAACCGCCGCGAGTCGGCGTAGTGGTGCTGCGTCTCCTTGTCCCACTGATAGCTGTAGTGTGGTCCCGAGCCGAACAGCCACCAGCCGTAGTCGCCGAACTCATCCTGGGCGTACCGCTCGAGGTCGAAGATCCGGTTGACGATCGCCTCATAGGGGGAACCATTCGGCCGGTCGGCGAGCGGGCCGAAGACGCCGCTCATGACGTTCCAGTCGCTCGACGCCAGGCACAGCGGCGGATTGTCCGCCAGCTCCCCGCACTGGCGGCCCGCCTCGGCCTCGGCCGCCGGCGCGAAATGAAACCATGCCTCATGGTGCTTGTTGATCCCCAATCCATCGGCCCCTTCGCGCTGCAGGGCCTGTCGTCCGGCGAAGAAGAAAAACTTCTCGATGGGCGAAAGGGCCTTGCGAGCCGCCTCAGGATCGAGGAGATACTTCTGGCCGGCGGGACCGAAGAACTCGCGCAGTCCCGCCTCGCCGAAGTCGAGCGACCCGCCGCGCGGACTCCACAGGTGCAGCACCAGCCGATCCTTCGTCAGCTCCCACTCCTTGGGAAACTGCTGCCAGAACCACCGCAACGACCCCGTGATCGACGCCCGCTTGTCCGCCACCTGCA
>JADZEF010000262.1 GCA_020850695.1 Planctomycetaceae bacterium
CTCCGGCCGCCGATCGCCTTCGCCAACACCGGCTGACCAACCTCTCCCAGCAGCACCCCCAGCTCTCCGACAGGCCGCAGAACCACGGCTGCGAAGACGACGCGCGCCGCGAGCCGCCGCAACCGCGCTTCCCGAGCAGAGAACGCCAAGTCCTCAACAGAAACCACGACACTCCACCCCGTCAGCCCTTCCGGACCACCAACACCATCACCCATCAACCTGCCAAGAGCCCCAGATGGACTCATGGTGAGAAATGCGGGCTAACCTGCTTTCGCTCCTCAGGGCGAGTTGAGGATGTCGGTGCTGTGGCTCCTGTGGTTCGGGCGGAAGTCGCTGGGACTCCAGTTCGTGGTGAAACTCAAGGCGGCGGCGAGCAGGACGAAGCGAGCCGGGGCCAGGAGAGCCAGAAACCCTGATGCCTGAGTCAATGGCAGCGACAATGCAGCCCCGAACGCAAAGGAAATCAGCTTTCCACCGCGGAGTGCCGCGCCCCGGAGTGCCGCGCTCCGCATAGACCCGGCCGTCAACACCGCTGTCCCGAGATGGATGCCCAGGTCCGTCGCCGGTCCGCTCAAGTGCGTCGTTCGGACGGCCAAGCCCGTTGTCGAGGCGACCGCGGCATTCTGCAAGCCCATCGCAAAGGCCAGGAGGGAAAGGAGGATCGCAGGTGGCGGATCGGCGGCCAGGGTTCCGCCAAAACGGCCAAATGCCCCCCGATGACCAAGCGCTGCCACAGCAATCAGAATCAACGAGACGGAAATCAGGGGTGTTGCCCAGCGCGGCCGTTTTCCTCGTGCTGCCCTGGCCTGAATCGCAACCACGGACGACGCGGCACCGAGAATGAAGCAAATGACGACGGCCGCATATTCCGCGAGAATTCCGATCGTATGCCATTCCAGACCGAGGCGGGTCACGATCCCGGTCACATGAGTGACAAACTGCTCGCACATCAGGAATGCAACACCGTTCACGGTTCCCGCCGCAGCCGCAAGCAACAACCAACTCGGCAGGTGACGGGGCGAATAGATGGTGTCAGGCGTGTGAAGCGTGACTTCCATGGGCGCGTGAGATAGCGAGAACGAGATGCCGACGGTCCTGGCGACCGGCAGACCACTGGCAAATCAGCCGACGGCCGCCAATCGCTCGCCAATGTGTGGCAATTGTCGATCCCATGTCACGGCGGACAAGTAAACTGAGATACAGAACTCATCGTCGCCGGCGATGGGCCGTTATGCGACGCGTCGGCGCTCCGCGTGCCAGATATTCGAGAGGGGCAAGCGGGGATGGCGAAACCTGCGTTGGGTTTCGCGCCGCACTGACCAGCCGGAGCGTGGCAGAAAAGTGGTAACAACCGCCTTTTACTTCGCTCTCACGTCTTGTCAGGTAGCCGCAACTCGCGGCTCGGCAAGGGCTTGTTGAAAAGCCACCGGTCGGACTTGAACCGACGACCTACGCTTTACGAAAGCGTCGCTCTGCCAGCTGAGCTACGGTGGCAAGTTGTCAATCTGAAATGTGTCGCAACAGGATTCGGCTTCCGCCGCCAACTGTGACGGACCTGTCACATCATCCATCGGGGGGTGGATGAAGAACCACCGGAATAAGGACTCCCGAGGCATCTTCTGTCGCAACGTTCGGCTGGAAAGAGTATCAGAACGGTGTCGAAAGACAAGTCCGAGGGAAACCGCCGCAACGCCGGCTCGCGGTGCAAGAGAGGAGCCCTTCCAACGTTTCGTTCTCCTTCCGGCCGGCCAGCCTTCCGGCGCGAGAACTCTTATTCCAAAAGGACACGGGTCACGGTTCGCGGTTCGTCCGACGTTCAACTCGGTCAGGCCCTCGAAGTCCGGAAGGGCACCTCCCCGTCGACGCCGCCCGTTGGCCAGAGAGTGCGATCGCCGACGATCTCTCCCATTCCGCGTTATGGTCCGTGAATTGCCCCAACGGCACGCCTGGCAGATTGTCAGCCATCAGCCGTTGGAGGCTCCACAACCCCTTAAGGTGGAACAGGACTTGCACCCAGTCCGTGCATGGACCATCCCAATGGCACGGCATCAGAATCGAACGCGCGGCACGACCGCTCCGCGGATGCGGGGTCGCGGCTGCGCGAGCAGATCGAGAAGCAACTCGAATTGTTCCGCAAGCTCTGCCGACAGTCGGCCCGGCAGGTGGACGAGTCGCGGGCCATCCTCGCGCAACTCGTCCGGCGACGGCTCCTCAGACGTTAGTCGCCGCGCCGGAACACGCTGCGGTTCCATTGCTTAAGCAGACGATTCAGACGGCCGCCGTCAACAGCGCCAACGTCCCCAGACCGTAAAAGGTGTATTCCACATCGGCCTGCTCGTCCCAGGAGGCGCCGCGGAACCCTCCAGAGGAAAGTTGCAGTTGGTCGCGGACGTAACGGAGCGTCAGCTCGGTGTCGTACGAATCGACGAGCTGAAGGTCCTGCGCGGTGAGCACGCAGGTGAACGTCGAGAGGCCATCCGCGAACGGGATCCGGGTGTTGGCCTGAAAGCCCCCTTCGCTGCTGCGGACTTGAACAAGATACCGCTTCACGTCGTGGCGGATGTCATCATCCATGCGGCCGAGCGACCGCAGCACGGCCACGGCGGCCGCGGTCGGGTTCGCTCCGCTCTGTTTCATCGGGCCGATCTCCACGAACCCCCCGTCGCCGCGCTGGCGATCGTAAAGGAACTGCGTGAGGCGGTTGGGACGCGGGACGGCGCGGCCGAGCAGTTCGTAGGTCAACATCGAAAGAAACGACTGATACGTGCTGCCGACGGCCCCTTCGGGTGACTTGGCATACCCGCCGTCCTCGCGCCGCAAGGCTTCGAGACGCGGGACGACACGGTCAATCCAGTCCGCCGGGAATCGGGCGAGCGGGTCGTCGCCTCCCATCAGTTGCACGGCCCGCGCCGTCGACGTCCAGCTCAGCAGGTCGACTGCATTCAG
>JADZEF010000437.1 GCA_020850695.1 Planctomycetaceae bacterium
AGTCGATTCGCCATCGCCAGTGTTCCTCCAGCAGGAAACCTGCTGAACACTGGCGGGCAAATCCCTCTCTTTTTGGCTGGTTTTCACGCGCCCATCACTGGCTGGTTTTACGCGCCCACTGACACTCGGGTCTCGAGCGAACGACGGTCGTATGGCCCACACTGGCCGCACGACCGCCGTTCTGCGGACTCGTCGCTGTCCTGCTTGTCAGCGAACCTGAAGCAGTCTGATTCTGGTTGACCGACCGATCGGCCAGTCCTCACGCGGGAATCAGAGGGAGTGTTGTGTCGAAACCTATTCCGTCGTGTCAGGACAGAAGCCGTCGGCAGCGTTGAGATCGCGGTCGTCCAGCGACGCGATGTCGATGCCTCGCTTCCGTTCTTCGTACTGCATCACCAGCCAGACCGCCTCCCTGAGGTTGTGAAGGGAGACGATGGTCTGGCGGAGTGTGAGGATCAGATGACATTGACCATCATCGATTTTGCCCGGGATAGAAGTGAGCAAGTCGAACGGAGTGTCCTGTTCCCGCTCAGCGTGTTTGCGGAGCCGACGCAGATCCCGGCGGATTGTTGAGGCAGCGGGCTTGAAAGCCCGGATTTCAAGGAGCGCTTCGAGTGCTTGTTCCACTGATCCACCCTTGGCGAGAACGCTTGTCAGCGCCGGACGGTTCAGGGAGTCGAAAGAGCCACCCTGTGGGAGAGTTGCGTTTGAATCGTTGACGGGATGTTCCCGAAGGTTGATTGAGAATGGCTGATGCGTTGTGAATCTTCTACTTGTGGTGATGGTCAGTCGAAGACCAAGCCGGGCTGGTAGAGTTCTCCTTCCGCGGGCGGACCTCGGCACCTCCGTATGCAGAATTTCATGCGTTGTTTTCTCAAGACTGCAAGTCTCCGCTGCGAACTTGACGCTTGAGGGACACCGTCGCCTTCCGTCGAAATCCTGGTGTCTTGTTCAGTCAGACGCTGGGATTGATCTCCGACATCTCGTTGCGGTTCCTCTCCTCGAGTGCTTGCTTCAGAACGTCACGAACAGAGGCCAGTTCAATCAGCCGATACGCGTGCCGAGTGCCGCCTGGGTACACAGAGTCATCCATAGGAGTGTCCTCCATAGGAGTGTCCTCCGAAGGCCACCTGAGGCGATCTTTGAGCCCCTCGCCCAGCGGTGGCACCGTCACATTGATCTCGAGAACGTTCATGCGTTGCTCCTGTTCTTAGAGGTACTTTCCGGCACACTGCCGGATCGATTACCGTCGTTGCTCTCGGACGAACCCGCCGTCCGTTCGATAACCACTGCGTTGTTGGGGTGAGGTGACTTGGAATGCAACTTCGAGATTCAGCTGAGCAGCGAATCGAGGGTCGCGCCGGCGGAGTGTGCTGCCGCAGGTGTGGGGGCAGCGGTTACCTTCGTTTCCTGATCAAGGAACTCATCAAGGTCACGACGAAGAACGAACCTGCGGCCGCCTACTTTGATCGAACGGAGACGCTTGCCGGCGACTCCATTCGTCGACCATCGCCAGACAGTGGCGATGTGAACGTCCACTTCTTTGGCGACCTGTCGGAGCGTTAGGCGGTCATTGAGAGTGGGCCGAACCATCCTGGAAGCCTCGAAAAGGCGGGAGAAGACCGCTATGATTCACTCGAAAACGCGACTTTTCTTGGTCGATCACAACTCTATGTGATTGGCGAGGGGCAATCCAGTGAAAAAAATCACAACACCAGAGCTCATGTCTCGGCTGGGCTTTGGTTCTCCGCAAATGCTGGTTCATTGGCATCACTTCGGCCTGATTCCCGAAGCGCAAGTGGCAAAACACCCAAGTGGAAGGGGTAAAACGGGTTACTGGCCCGAGTGGGTGGTCGATCGCTGTCGGCGTGTGCGTCGACTTCAGGAAGGTGGGATGTCTCTTGCAGACATTGCGAAAAAACTCGGCACCGATTGGGCCGAGGAAGAGCGTGCCTGGGAGGAACGCGTTGAAGCGGAATCAGCCGCGAGACTGACGCCTGATCCGTACCAAGTGGAAGGACTCAAGGCGCAACTAAGGCGGGAACTTCGCTCTCTAATCAAAGGCAGCGGCTGGCTTTTCGACTCTCTAATCGGCCTATTCAGCCGAATTCCCGAACAGGTCGATGAAGCGATTCAGTTGATGAGTCAGGGCTACCGCCCCGTCCTGATCGTCCGTCGAAAGGGAGAAAAGGGAGATTGCACCGTCCATCCCGATTTCACACTGGGAAAGATTGCCTCGTGTGACCCTGCGAAGCCGATGCTCATCATTCCCCTCTTCCCCATCTTCGAAAAGGTGATGAGCTATACCCTGTCAAAATCCGCTGGATCGCGATGGGAACTCAGCACGCGACTTCTACTTAGTTCTCAGGATGGCAAAGAGAAGTGGGTTGAAATGCTCAAGGATCACAAGTTTGAGGAGTTCCCACCGGCGAGGGCGACAGAGCCTCATCCCTTTGGCCCCGAGCGTACCAAGGCAGAACCATTGACCGGGGCGTCAGACAGTGCCCCATCTGAGGCGCCGTAACGCATTCGCATCGACGTTAGAGTGGGCTGACCGCTCTGCATGATCTGGGGATTGAGAAAGTGAACATGGACGATGTCGTTGCCTGAGCGGTGCGAAAAAGGTTGCCGAACAGCCAAATGTCACGAATCGCGGACGGATTGGTGAGCTGGAAGACGGGAACAGGTGACGGCGTGATCCCCCTGGGAGCGGGCGAGCCGAATCTATGCGACGGCACCTCGATC
>JADZEF010000263.1 GCA_020850695.1 Planctomycetaceae bacterium
CGCTGCGAGCCGGGGACGTCGCTCCGCAGAAGCTGTGCGGTCGGAGTGAGAGAGAAGGTGCGGGACGGTCCTTCGGCGAACACACCGACACTCGCCAGCGCCCGCAACAGCCGGAACAGCGGATCGGGCTTCGTGCCGGTGGCGTTTGCCAGAGACTCGACCGGCTTCGGGCCGTCATTGAGCAGATCGGCAAGGCCAAGCTCAGCCGCCGCAAAAACCGCCTGCGAAACCCAGTACCCGGTGATCATGCGGGCCAACTGCCCCGCGGAGTCGGTCGACATCGTAGTTCCTTCGTGGGATAGGTTCGCACCCCGGCTGCGGCCTTGAGCAGCCGGGGTGCCGGAGCAGAGGACTTTCGAAGCTCGCACGCCGCCTGATTCGGCACCCAGGGTGCTCAGAGCCGCACCCTGGGTGCTGTCGTCATGCATCCTTCCGAGTGCGCGGGGGAACGGGGCGCTTGACCCCCTTGGCAATCGTCCCCTGCTTCTGAATTTTCTTCTGCAGGTGCGGAAGCTTGGTGGCTGGACGACGCGGTGCGTTGTTCTGGCTTCGTGACATGATCAGTGACTCTCAACTTCGCTTTGCCTCGGGCCACCGGTACGCCGCCTTCGCGTTCCCGGCGAAGAACTTCGCTGACGCCGTCGCGCCGCGCTCGGCCACGTATGCGGCCACGACTCCGATCACTTCGCCGTAGTCCCCTGCCCTGGCGCTGACGGGCCAGTCGCTGCCGTAGATCACGCGGTCGTCTCCCCACACCTTCCACACCACGTCGAGGATCGGACGGTAGTAGGCGTGATCGCGTGGGGCGAGGCCTTTCTCGTCTTTCATGGTCGCCCCCTCATGCAGGGCCGAGACCTTCTGGAAGACGTTCTTCCCCGCCGCACACGCTTCCATCCCCTTCACCCAGTCGGCCGGGGGCGCTTTGCCATCGATGCGGACGTTCGCCAGGTGGTTGATGCAGATGCGGAGATCGGGCAGGGACTTCGCGAGGCGGGCGATGTCGGGGAGCATGTCGGGACCGCCATTGATGTCGACTTGGCGTCCCGATTCCTGCACCCGCTTGAAGTCGGCGATGACGGTCGGATTGTCGAGCCCCTTCTTGAGAACATCGCTGTTGATACGGAAACCGACGAACAGCGAGTTCTTCGTGAACCGCGCGAGGTGCTCGGCGAACTTCTCCGTTCCCGGCACGAGGTTTCCACATACCCCGACGACGGACGGATTCTTCGCCGCCAGATCGAGCAGCCACTGGTTGTCTTCAACCCACGGGCTGGCTTCGACGACGACCGTTCCCGTCACGCCGTGCGGGGCGGCGACCTTCATGAAGTGATCGGGAAGCGTCGGCTTGTAGAGGACCTTATCCCCCTTCCCCGGCCAGGGGACTCCTTCCTTGCGGGTCGGATCGTAGAAGTGCGTGTGCGTGTCGATGACTTCGGCGGGAAGCTTTGCGGCGGGCTTCTTCTCGTCCGCCGCACGTCCGGCGTGAAGAGAGAAGGCGGCGGCCGTCATTCCGGCGGCGCTGGCCTGGAGAAAGTGGCGTCGGGTGATGTTCGTCATGGGGATTGCTCGTGGTGCTTCAGGAGCCGATGAGGGCGCGGATGAATCTTCGCCGGGTGCGGGTGCGTTGACAACGCCACCGGAGCGGTGGATAAGCGAACGCATTCCTTTGTCTCTCCTGCGGAGTCCGCGATGCGTCTTTGGAACAGCTCATTCGGCAGCGTTGGTGCGGTGATCGTGTTGGCTGTTGTCGCCGTTCACGCCGGCGAACCGACCGAGCCGGTGTCGTTCAAGCATGCCCGCGTCACCGAGGCGTGGGAGGCTTACAAGGACCAGCTGACGTTCGGCAAGGGGCAGACGCTGGCGCTGCTCGACGACGGGTGCAAGCTGAAGATGCCGGAGTGGTCGACGCCGGTGGATGGCGTGCCGAAGGTGCTGGTGACGTACGACAGCGTCGACGGGGATGATGACCCGAAGCACGAAGGACGCGGATATCACGGCTCGACGATTGGCGTTCCTTCGTCGCTGAACTACGGTGGGAAGTGGGGCGTCGCCTACAACAACCAGGTGGCCGTGGTGCGGGCCCTCGAGTGCTGCCACTGCAACGTCTCGGACAGCAAGACGCTGGCGGCGGGGCTGCAGTGGGTCATCGACAATCACAAGAAGTACCGCATCACGGCGATCAATCTCGCTCCCGTGGATGACAAGGAACACGGCGAGCCCGTCCCGACGGAGATCGATGAGAAGCTCAAGGCGCTTCGCGAACTCGGGATCTGGGTGAGCGCCCCGGCTGGGAACCACACTTACACAAAGGGGATTTCGTGGCCGGCGTCGCAGCCGAATTGCTTTGCCATCGGGGCGGTGCGGCCGGGGAAGGACGAGGTGTTCCTCGATCGGCACGCGAAGATCGATCTGGTTGTGCCGGCGGCCGCGACGTCTTCGTCGAACGCCATTCTCTGCGGGTCGGTGCTGCTGCTTCGGGAGGCGATCGAGAAATCAGGCTACGACTGGAAGCAGGATGGAAAGAACCTGCCCGAGGCCATGATGGCGATCTTCCAGAAGACGGGCGTCGCGGTGGAAGACAAAGGGAGCGGGCACACGTTCCGGCGGCTCGACGTGAAGGCGGCGCTCGATCACGTGTTCGCTGCGAAGTAGCCGACGATGGCGCATGAACTTCGGAGTTGCTCGCCTTCTTGATGCCGTCGTTCGACGGATGAAGAAACGACGCGCATCATGTCTTTACGCCGAAGGCGTTGTACGCAGTAGCCCAGGGTCGCGAGGCTTGGCGAGCGCACCCTGGGTCAGTCCCATCACGAAACCGGTACCCCAACGGGGTTCGACAATCGACGCGGAATGTACAACCCTGTTGGGGTTGGCGTCGGTCAAATGTGACGAAACCAGGGTGCGCTCACTTCGTTCGCGACCCCGGGGCTACTGCGTGCAACGCCTTTGGCGTATAGAGCCGACAACAGCACGACCCATTCGTTCAAAGCACGCACGGCAGGAACCGCGACGTCCACGCAGGCCAAAAGGGAAATCGCCCTAATACTGCCGGCGCTGGCGCGAGGAAGGAATATTCAGCGCCTTGCGGTACTTGGTCACGGTGCGGCGGGCGAGGGTCAGGCCTTCGGCTTCCAGCGCCTTCACCAGGTCGTCGTCGCTCAGCGGCTCGTTCTTGTCTTCTTTTTCGACGATCTCGAGCAGTTTGAGCCGGACGCGGTCCCACGCGACTTCTTCCCCTTCGGCCGATGTCGTGCCGCCGCCGAAGAACCGCTTGAGCGGGAACTGGCCGCGCGGCGTCTGGATCCACTTGTCGTCCACCGCCCGCGAGACGGTCGTGACGTGGATGCCGACTTCCTCGGCCACCTGCTGCATCTTCAGCGGCTTGATGAACTCGGGACCGTAGTCGAGGAATTCCTTCTGGTGGTCGCAGATCGACTGGGCGACGCGCTGAAGGGTGCGCTGCCTCTGTTCGACCGACTCGATGAGCCACTTCGCCGACTCGACCTTCCGCTTGATGTATTCGCGCGTCTGGGCGTCGGGGTTGGCCTTCAGCATCTCGACATACTTGCGGCTGATCCGCAGCTGCGGGATGTACTCGTCGATGAGGCGGACGGTGTATTTCCCGTCTTCGTCACGATCGACGGCGAGGTCGGGCGTGACCTGCTGGTTCGGCTCGGAGTTGTAGCCGCGGCCGGGGTGGGGGTCGAGCTTGCGGAGCTGCTCCCAGGCTTCCTTGATTTCGTCGATTGTGAACCCGGTCTTCCGCTCGATGACGGGGAGGCGGTTCGCGGCGAGGTCTTCGAGGTGCTCGGTGATGAGGGCGACCACGACCTCGCGGTGCGGGGTTTCGGGCTTCACCTGCAGCAGGAGGCATTCCTTGAGGTCGCGGGCGCCGACGCCGGGCGGGTCGAGCTTCTGGATCAGCCGCAGCGCCTGCTGGGCGTCGTCCATCGTGACCGAATTGCCGAAGTGCTGGACGTATTCGCCGATGGTGCTTTTGAGGCGGCCGTCGGCGTCGAGGCTGTTGATGAGGTATTCGGCGAACTCGCGGACAAGCGGCTCGCACTTGAAGTAGGCGAACTGCTCGATCATGTAGTCCTGAAGCGACTGCGGGCGCGAGACCATGTTGGTCATCGCGTCGTGTTGTCGGTCGGACTCTTCATCGATGCGGTTGGACGACTTGCTGGACGACGACGCGTAGTTGTCTTCGGGCCACTCGGACGACATTTCGAGCAGCCGCTCGAAGTCGGCCGCACTGTTTTCATCCTTCCCGACGACGAGTTCCTGACGTTCGACTTCTTTCGTGTTGGATGGGGCTTCGTCGCGGGGGCCGGGTTCGAATTCGAGGTCGTCGGGTCCTTCGATCGAAGGGCCTTCCTCCAGGAGCGGGTTCTCGATCCGTTCCTGCTCGATGCGCTCCTGCAGCGCCATGACGGGGAGCTGGAGGATCTCCATCGATTGAATCATGCGGGGGGCCATTTTCATGACCTGGCCCATCCGCATCTGCTGACCGATGTTGAGCTGCATGGAGATCCGGTCCGAGTCCTTCGAGGGTCGGGGAGAAGGGGTCAGGAGTCAGGAATCAGGAATCAGGAATCAGGGAAAGCAAGACGCCATCAGCTAATGGTTTCGTGAGATCGCTCGCCACTCAAACCGGCTTTTCTCTTTTCTTCCCTGAATCCTGATTCCTGACTCCTGACCCCTCTCTGTCAAAACTCCTGTCGGCCGCGCAGGGCGTCGGCCAGCATTTCCTTATTCGCAAACTCTAACACACTGCCCGAAGCGATCCCGCGGGCCAGCCGGGTGATCTTCACCGGATGGTTCCCCAGCAGGTTGGTGATGTACAGCGCCGTCCCGTCCCCTTCGAGCGTCGGATTCGTCGCCATCACTAACTCGCGCACTCCCTTTGTCGTCACCCGCCGCACCAGCTGCGAGAGAGTGAGGTCGTCCGGGCCGATGCCGTCGAGCGGCGCAAGGTGCCCCCCGAGGACGTGATAGACCCCTTGGAAGGCGCCGGTCGATTCGAGCGAGGTGACATCCTTCGGCTGCTCGACAACGCACACGACTTCGGCGTTGCGGCGCGGGTCGGAGCAGATCGAGCAGAGGTCCCCCTGCGTCAGGTTGAAGCACTCGCGGCACCGCTTGACCGAGGTCTTCACATTGCGGATGGCATCGGCCAGCGCGAAGGCTTCGTCGTTCCCGCAACTCAGGACGTATTCAGCCATCCGCTCGGCCGACTTCCGCCCGATGCCGGGAAGCTTGGCGAACGCGTTCACGAGCGCACCGACCGCCGGCCCATACGGGTGGGATTCCGGCAGCGGAGTTTTGCTCGTGGTGCGGCCCATCGGTTCGGTGTCTTCTGTGGCTTCTGCGGTGTGGCGTTGTGCCGGTTGTTGCGGTGATTATTGGAGTGGCAAAGTCTGCGTTACTCGCCGCCGCCGGCTTTGGACAGGAGATCGGAAAAGCCCGGCGGAAGACCGGTCCCCACGTCGCCCATCAACTGCGACATCTGCTCGCTGGCCGCGGTCTTCGACTTCTCCAGAGCCTGATTGACGGCCGCCTGGACGAGGTCTTCCAGAATCTCACAGTCATCGGCCGACACGACGCTCGGATCAAGCTTCACTTCGACCACCTTCTGCTGGCCGTTCATGGTGACCGTCACCATGCCGCCGCCGGCCGTCCCCTCGACTCGCAATCGGGAGAGCTTCTCCTGAACCTCCTCCATCTTTCCCTGAAACTGCTTCGCCTGCCGGATCATCTCCGGGGCGTTCTTCAGCAGCGAGGCAATCTTGCCGAGGTCAGGAAACATCCGCACTTCCTTCCGGGGTGGGTCCCCCGACATTCTCGATCCGGACGACGGTCGCGTTGAACGTCGTCATCACCTGCTGGACGAAAGGGTCTTCGATGACGTCGGGAATCCGGCGGCGATTGACCACCCCGGTCGCCGCTTTCGGTTCCGGCGGCGGCGCGGCGTCATCGACCACCCGCAACCGGATCCGAACCTTCGTCCCGACGACATCTTCCAGCAAACGCTCGAGCCGACCCAGCTGGGCCGGCTGCTCGCAGTACTGCTTGGAGAAATGATAGCTCTTGGGAAAGATCAGATCGAGTTCGTTTGGCCCGGAAATTGCGACTGAGCTCACCGCCTGCACATGGGTCTTGAGCAGATCCTGAATCTGCGACTTGACTTGCGCCCAGACATTCCCTTCGGAACCGGGCCGTAATCCCGCAGGGGACGGGGGGGCGTGGTCGGCCACATCCAGGGACGGCCCGTCGTCGTAATGTCCCGCGAGGACACTGTTTACTTCGTCGATCAGCTCATCCTCGTTTTTTTTTTGCTCCCCCACATCCAGCGGGGGGACAGGTCGGCCCGACGAGGTCTGAGCGGAGGGCGGGGGTTCCACGGGGGAACGGCCCCCGGCAGCAGAGGAATCCCTCCCCCCGACGCTTCCGGAGACGGGCGGGTTGGTTTGTCGGGGTGGAGCTTTGGGAGTACTGGGTGAGGAAGGAGCGGGGGCGGCAACGGCCGGAGCTGGCCGAGGAGTCGCAGCCGGAAGCGGCGCTCCTGACTTGAGGGCCTGAATGACCTGGTCGAGGGCGTCGAGGTCCTGCAGCAGGGTCAGGCGGACGAGGGCCATCTCGACCAGGGCTCGCCCATAGGTGGCTCGGAACATTCGCCCCTTCGTCTCGGTGACAATCTCCAGCGCCGCCAGGACCGTCCGCAATCCCCACGCCTGGGCCTGTCCCGCCAGCCGCTCCCGGTTCTCGGCCGAGACCGCCAGCAGCGGGACCGATTGAGTGCGGGCGGCGAGCACCATTAGGTCACGAAGATAATTCAGCAACTGGTCGACGAGTTCCCCCAACTGGACACCGCTCCGCAACGCGTCATCGAGTTGCTCGAGGGCCGCCTCGCGACGCCGTTCAATCAGCGCCTGGATGAGGTCGATCAGGCGGTCGTCGCTGGCCGTCCCCAGCAGGCGGTGGACATCGGCTGGCGTGATGACTTCCCCGCCGAAAGCCAGCAACTGGTCGAACAGCGACTGGCTGTCGCGCATCGATCCGGCCGCCCGCCGAGCCACCAGCTCCACCGCCGCCGGCTCGACGTTGAAGCCTTCCGCCGCCGCAATCTCCTGCAACCGCACGATGATGTTCTGCGTCTCGATCGTCTGAAAGTCGAACCGCTGGCACCGCGACAGAATCGTATCGGGAACCTTGTTCGGCTCCGTCGTGCAGAAGACGAACTTCACGCCGGGGGGCGGCTCTTCGAGCGTCTTCAGAAGCGCGTTGAACGCTTCCTTCGTCAGCATGTGGACTTCGTCGATGATGTACATCTTGAACCGCGTCCGCATCGACTTCACGTTGACGTTCGCCCGCAGCTGGCGGATGTCATCGATACCGCGGTTGGACGCTCCGTCGATTTCGGAAACGTCGACATCCTGCCCCGCCGAAATGTTGCGGCAGATCTCGCACTGGTTGCAAGGGTTGCCGTCGACCAGGTTCGGACAGTTGAGGGCCTTCGACAGAATGCGGGCCATCGACGTCTTGCCGACTCCGCGCGCCCCCGTGAAGAGGTAGGCGTGAGCGACCCGTCCCTGCTGGATGGCGTTCCGCAGGGCCCGGGCGACGTGCTGCTGCCCGACGACTTCGTCAAACGTCTGGGGACGAAACCGCCGGGCGAGGACAGTGTATTGAGCGGTGGGCTCGTCCATCAGCTCATCTCGATTGCATGGGGAAGCGTCCGCAGAGTGTCTCCACGGACGAGAGGTTTCATCATAGCGACTCAGCCGCTCGATTGACCCTCGCCCGCCGCCGCGATCAACCCGACGCGCAAGTCCATCACGTTGGTGTGCGTCGGTCCGGTCATCAGTAGTCCTCCGCACGCTTCCAGAAATGGATAGGCGTTATTGATCGCAAGGTAATCCGCGGCCTTCAGATTCTGCTCCCTCGCGGCCTCGACGACAGCCGCATCGACAAACCCGCCGGCCGCATCGGTCGGACCGTCTTCGCCATCCGTCCCTCCGGAGAGGAGAACGATCCCATCGCAACGGCTCGTCGTCAGTTCGTCCAGCGCGGCGAGCACCAGCTCCTGGTTGCGTCCCCCTTTTCGCGGGCGGTCCGTCGCGACGAGCCTCACGATCGGCTCTCCTCCACTGAGGAGGCACATGGCCTTTGGCTCCGACGTCTGGCTGTCACGAATCGCAACGCACCGCCGTGCCAGGTCGCGCCCGACGGCGCTGGCTTCGCCGGTACCGTCCGACCCCAGCGACTCGACTGCGTAGCCTCGCCGTTGAGCCTCCTCGCTCGCCGCGGCCAGCGCAACGGCGTTGTTCCCCACGATGACGTTGCGGACGTCGGCCGAGATCCGTACTGCTTGTCCGCCAGATTCAACGCGTTCTCGAAGATAAGCGACGACGCTTTCCGGCGGTTGCCGCTGCGGCGTGGTAAATCTCTCCAGGACCCGCAGCGCATCCGCCGGCGACGAGGGATCAGCCACCGTCGGCCCCGACGCAATGATGTCGAGCGGATCGCCGATCACGTCCGAGATGATCAGCGTCACCATCAGCCCGGCCCGCGTGGCGGCGGCCAGTCGCCCTCCCTTGATCTGCGACAGGTGCTTGCGAACGCAGTTCAATTCCTGAATGGTCGCACCCCCGTGCATCAGGAACCGCGTCACCTGCTGCTTGTCCGCGAGCGAGATCCCATCGACCGGAGCGGGGAGTAGCGCACTCCCACCTCCCGAGAGGAGGACCACGCAGACGTCGTCGCGCCCCGCCGACCGAACCAGCTCGAGAATTCGTTTCGAGCCCTCCACCCCCGCTTCTGTCGGCTCATTCACTCCCGCAGGGCGCGCTCCGTGCAGCACGATCTTCTTCAACGACTGCACGCAGTCCTCGGGAACGTTGATCCATCCCGAGACTCGCTCATCGAGGAATGCCTTGCCGACGGCTGCCTCGAATCCGCGAGCCATCCCGGCCCCCGCCTTCCCGGCTCCCACGACAAACACACGTCCCCGCTTTCCCAGGTCAAACTCGTGCCCCGCCAGCGCCACTCGGTTCCCCTCACGCTGCACGGACGCCCGGACGAGTCGCTCCGAATCGACGGCGGCCACTCCCGCCTTCCAGATCGCGATGGCATCCTCACGCAGACCTGCCGTCGAACGCGCCATGGAATATCCCCTTCACAGACTTGGGTTCAACCGGCAATGCGCCGTCTCAACAAAACGCAGAGTCAAACGAGACTCAGCGGCAGACAGAAGCTCCCGCGAATGACGCGAATCTCTCACTCTGACTGTTGGCCGCCCCCCTGCCCCGCCAAGGCGGGTTTACAGCCGGAGCCGCTTGCCCTAGCTTATCGACATCGGTGCGGGGCTTCCCGCCTGCGCACTGACGTCCCCGGCCGTCCGACCGCCAACTTTCTCTTCGCAGATCGTCTCCCGTGTTCGATCTCCTCGCGGAAGGACAGGACCCTCGTCAGCGGTGGAAGTTCCGCCTGACGCCGGGGACCGTGTCCGTCCTCGGACGCGCCGCCGAGACCGATCTCCCCGTCCCCTGGGACGCCTTCATCTCGCGGCGGCACGCCCGCCTCGAAGTGAAGGACGGCGCCGTCGACGTCGCCCGCACTGCCCTCGATGGCAACCCCGTCTACTTCGACGGCCAACCGGTCGATCACTTCGTCTTGACGCCGGGCCGGCACTTCGTCATCGGCAGCACGACCTTTACGCTCGAGAATCCTCCGCAAGAGCTTCCCGACTCGGCGGTGCCGATCGAGTCGGTGACATTCGACCGGGCCGAGCTTCGCAAGGTCCGCTATCGCGACGCCGATCGCCGCATCGAAGTCCTCTCGCACATCCCCGAAGTCATCTGGGGGGCCCGCACCGAGCCCGAGCTGCATCAGCGGGTCATCAACCTCGTCCTCGCGGGCGTGCCGCGGGCCGAAGCCGCCGCCATTGTGTCCCTCGACTCGGGCGACCGGGCGCAGCTCATCCATTGGGATCGCCGCCGCGAGACCGAAGGAACGTTCCGCCCCAGCGGCCGGCTGGTGGTCGACGCACTCCGCCGGCAGCGCCGCACCGTCCTCCACTTGTGGAAGGGACGGATGCGAACCACCGAGGACTACACCGAGGCGGATGGCTTTGACTGGGCGTGGTGCACGCCGGTCGTCACGTCCACCGGCGCGCCCTGGGGACTCTATGTGGCGGGGCGGATGAATGCCCCGCTTCTCCCGTCCGATCGCGTCGAGGGGGCCGCCGATCTCCAGCCCGACGTGAAGTTCATCGAACTCCTCGCCGAGATTGTCAGCACCGTGCAGCGTCTCAGCCGGCTCGAACAACAACGCTCGGCCCTCAAGCAGTTCTTCTCACCCCAAGTCTTCTCCGCCCTCGGCGAAGACTGGAGCACCGATGTCCTGAAGCCGCGCGAGTGCGACGTCACCGTGATGTTCTGCGACCTGCGGGGCTTCAGCCAGAAAGCCGAGGAGGCTCAGGGAAATCTGCTGGGACTGCTCCAGCGGGTGAGTGCGGCGCTCGAGACGATGACTCACCACATCCTGAAATACGGCGGAGTCACAGCCGATTTTCTCGGCGACGCATGCCTCGGCTTCTGGGGATGGCCGTTCGCGTCGGAAGAAGCGCCGGTCAATGCCTGTCGCGCGGCGCTGGGCATCCGCCAGGTGTTCGACCAGATCCATCGCCAGCGAAACCATCCTCTCGCCGACTTCCGGATGGGAATCGGCATTGCCCATGGCCGCGCGGTGGCGGGGAAGATCGGCACGAGCGAGCAGGTGAAGATCACCGTGTTCGGTTCGGTCGTGAATCTTGCCAGCCGACTCGAAGGCATGACGCGCGAGTTGAGGGTGCCGATCGTGCTCGATGAGGCGACCGCCAATATCGTGCGGCCGCGCCTTCCCGAAGCCGAAGGACGACTGAGGCGACTGGCACGCGTCCTGCCTTATGGCATGGAGCGTCCCGTCTCGGTGAGCGAACTTCTCCCTCCTGAGTCGGAGTTCAGCACGCTGACCGCCGCTCATCTTCAGCAGTACGAGGCGGGCGTGGCGGCGTTTATCGAAGGAAAGTGGGACGAAGCCTTCCAACTGCTGCACGGCATGCCGGCCGGCGACCGCGCCCAGGACTTCCTCAGCCAGTGGATCATCCGCTCCAACCGCATCGCCCCGCCCGACTGGGACGGCGTCGTCCGGTTGCCGAACAAGTAGCCGCGTTCCTTCACCGGAGCGACAACACGAACCACCCCATCGCGATCGTGACCAGCCCGTTGAGGAATTGCAGCAGACGTCCCCACCATTGCGTCGCGATGGCGGTCGCGACTGCTTCATACCACTCGATAATCGTCGGTCGCTGGAGCCGCATCTGGCACCACATCGGCGTCCGGAATATCAATTCCATGAACCATACCTGCAGGCCTGCCCCCACGGTCGCCAACACAACGCCGAGTGTCCCGCCAACGATGAAAATCCAGCCAAGAAGTGTGAGGGCGAAATGAGGCATCTCTCTCGTGTCCATCCCGCTTAACCGGTTTGCACTCTGGCTGATTCTCTTTCGGTTATTCTCTCCCCGATCATCGCACCGTGTCGACCGTCATCACGCCGTCTGCCGCGATGTCGATCGTCGTCCCCCCTTCTTCGAAGGTGGTGATGACCTGCGTCGCCGTCCCGTAGACGTTCCGCAACTCTTCGGTCGGCACGTTCCGCCCGCTGCTGGCCACGGCGAACTCGGGAGTCGCCCACGTGCCGAGCACTCGCGGATTCGCGGCGGTGCTCCCATGGTGCGGCGTCTGGAGCACATCGACGTCGAGCTTCTCACGCTGCAGCAACCGCGTCAAACCTTCCTTCTCCAGATCGCCCGTCAGCAGAATTCTCCGCCCCGCATATTCCACTAGCACGACGAGACTATGGGCGTTGTCATTGGCGCGGCTCCCTTCGTCCCAGGGGTCCGGAGGGTGAAGGATGCGGATCGTCACATCGTCGCCGACCACGAACCGGTCTCCTTCACCGACCAGACGGATCGGCACACCCTCACGGAACGCGGCGTCGCAACACTCGCGGACCGGTTCCTGTTGAAAGTCGAGGAACGACCTCCCTGCGAACACCGTCCCGACCGGAATGCGTTCCATCAAACCAGGGACGGCGTTGTAGTGGTCGATGTCGGCGTGCGAGATGATCAGGCCATCGATCCGATGATGACCGTGATTCCACAGCACCGTTTCGATCACGCGCTCCGCCCGCATCGGATTCTGAATCGATCCGGCGTCGTACAGAATCGCTCGTCCGTCGGGGAGCTCGATCAGCACCGCGCCGCCGTGGCCCACGGCGAGGAACGTGCATCGCAACCCGGATGGCATCGTCGTACGTAACCCGACTCCCAGGCCGATCGCCGCCCATGCGACGAGCAACATCAGGAAACGCAACGAGATCAATCGGCGACCCACGCAGAAAAAGAGAACCGTCAGCAGCGCGTAGTGCCCCACCAGCCACCATGTCGCGGGGGGTGGAACATCGATGTGCCCGAGGGTGAGGGACGCGGCGGACTCGACGGCCCACAGGAAAACCGACAGTCCCCAATCGAAGGGCACGGCGAAGATCATCGCTGCGGCAGGAGTCAGCAGCCCGACAATCAGAGTGAGATACCCCAGCCACATCACCACGGTGACGAAGGGAATGAGTACCACATTGAGAACGAGCCCCGAGATTGACAGGAGATGAAACCGCGCCAGCACCAGCGGGAGCGTGAAGAGCCACACGGCGCCCATCAGCAGGCAACTCTCACGGATGAACTTGACGACCTTCGCGACCAGTTCGCCGACGAACGTCCGCGGCATCTCGGGACCGCGAGCCCCGGCATCGAGTCGGCGAAATCGACCCATCCAGATCATGCCGGCCACCGAGAGAAACGAGAGTTGCGCCCCGACATCGAACAGGTCCGTTGGCCGCCAAAGCAGAACGACGAGCGCCGCCACACCCAGTGCGTTCGTCGCCGACACCGCGCGATTCCACGGCAGCACCATCGCCATGACGACGAGCAGCACCGTCGCCCGCACCACCGGAGGGCTTCCATCGGCGAGAGCGGCATAGCCGATGCCGGTCCCCGCCAGCACCGCGGCCGTCGCCAGCGGAGACGCATGACACAGCCGACACAACGGCCACACCAGAAGCGCCAGGATCGCGACGTTCAGGCCCGAGATCGCCAGGACGTGCATCATGCCGCTCTGGGCAAACGCCTCGCGCAACTCCTCCGTAAGCCCCGACCGATCTCCCAGCAGCAGCGCCGACGCCACCGGCGCATTCGTCCTCGACAATTGCCGCACGAACAACGCATCGCCGTCGTTCCGCAGCCGCGCGATGGTCCGACGGAATAACGGTCCGATCCCTCCAGACATTCCCACTTTCCGAACCGCATCGGGATGATCGGTCGACAGCAAGGCGCTCAGGCCGCGTCGCCGCAGGCTCCTTCCATAATCGTCTTCGCCGGGATTTGACGGGGGCGCCGGCAACGTCAGCCAACCGGTCACCTGAACGATGTCGCTCGTCTCGACATGCAGCAGGTGGCCGTCGACGTCCAGCCGCACTCGCCCCGTCACGTCGACCGGGCCGTCGTCGCCGAGGATCGTGCGGCATTCGAGCACGCACAGCGAATGGTCGATCTGCGCCCACCTCGCCTGCATCGCCCCCTGAGGTGCGCGGCGAATCCAAGGCGCTTCATCGACCACTCCGACCAACCGCACGAGACGCGGGGTGACACGGGCAAAATGCTGGATGTCGTTTTCCGCAACCGCCACGAACAGTCGATGCCGGGCAGCACCGATGACCAGGAAGGCCGTCACGAGCAGCACGCCCGCGGCGCGAGACTTCTCCAATCCCAGCGCCGCGATCGATCCGATCAGCAGCAGCCCCGCAATGGACAACCACAGGCTCGGCCCAACCCCCGTCAGGAACTGATCACCGAAGATTCCGAGAGCCAAAGCGGCCGCCACGATGACGGCGGGCTGCCGGCCAAGCAGTGAAGCCGCCGGCAAGGCGTGGGGCGAGTTCGTCTCCCCGGTCGCCATCATTCGGCCCCTCGAACGGCGTCAGCGCCCTGCGGAGAGCGCTCGACGCGGGCGTTGTGCGGTCAACCGCTGCGGCAACATCCGCCACAACATCATGCCGACCGCTGCGACCAGCATGTTACCGACGGCGCCCCGCACCGCCAGCGCCAGGAGCGGTCCGCCGACGAGCGGCGTCCGCATCCACAGCCCGCGTGTCGCCGCCGCCATGAGGAGCGTGCAGAAGGTGAGCGCCCCTGTCGCCAGCGTGGCAAATGGGATCCATCGCGGAAGCGTCCCGCCGCCGAGGCGACGCACGGCGAACGCCATCAGCGTCAGGCAGAACATGTCGACGCCCAGCGGAGGCGCATGCAGCGCATCGCTGATCAAGCCCGCGAGGGCGGCCCACAACACGCCTTCCGCAGGACCGCAGACGAACATCCCGAGCGCCGCCACCAGGATCGGAAGCGACACCATCACTGGAGCGGCTTGCTGCCCCTCATTCAGAGCGGGCTGAATGGCCAGCGCGGCGAAGGCAGTAATGGCCATTCCGAGGAGACGCGACATGGAACTCGGTGTGTCCGAAGTTTCGTGAGAGATGGTGCGGTCTATGGATGAAAGACAGGTCGCCTTCGACTTTCGTTCGCCAGATCAGAAGCGGGCAGGACGGACACGTCACCGAGGAAGAGTTCAGGAGATGGGAATCAGGAATCCAGGAAGGCAGGAAAAAGACAGGAATAAAGAGAAATCCATTCAGAACTCAGCTTGAAGCAGAGCTCATTGTTCATGCTCCTTTCCTTGCCTTTTTCCTGCCTTCCTTATTGAACATCTCTGACCAAGAAATCGACAGACACTGTCCCAGACGATGCATTGATGACGCGGTCGAGCGAGATTCTTGATCTTCATTCGTTGGGACTAATGCGGTCAGTCTGTTGGCGGGGGGCGTTCGCCATTCTCGCTCACCTTCTCTCCCAGCGATCGCAGGTTCCGCTCCTTCCGCAGCACCTGCACCGTCCGCACGCGGGCGGCGTCAACGGCTGGCCGCACCACGACGTCCCAGTGTGTCGCTCCAGTCGCCAGCTCGGCCGAGACGACGGTTCCATACATCATCGGAGCGGGACCAGTCGCGTCCCCGCCTGCGGTGTAGACCCGGTCTCCTTCCGAAATCGGCTCGGTTGCCGGGATGTGTTTCAATCGGCAGAGTCCGTCGCTGGAGCCTTCGAGCAATCCTTCCGCACCGAAGACGGTCTGTTCCCCTTCTCCGCGGATGATGCGGGCCAGGCCGCGGAACTCGGGATCGCTCACCGGCAGCACCGTGCTCACCCAGTGCCCGACGCGGGCCACGCGGCCCACGATGCACCGCCCCGCAAATACGGACTGCCCTGCACTCAGGCCGGTCGACTCTCCCTGGTCGATCAGCGGGCGCGGATCGTCGAGCACCAGCGACGACTCGCGAACCCCATCCGACGTCCCCGCGTCGAGCAGCTTGCCGTGCCGCACCAGGTCCACATTCTCGGCCCCCAGCACGGTCGCCGGGAGCAACTCATCGACAATCAGCGGCGCTCCGGGTTTCCCGCGCCACAGTGCGACGCCCGTCAGCTGAATCTCCGCCTTCTCCTCGTGCACGGTGGCGACCGCCACCTCCAACTCGCGAATCTTCCTTCGTGCGTCCGCCAGGTCCCGTTGCAGCCGCTTCACGGCCTCATCCGAAGCGTCCGGCCGCTGCAGTCGATGTTGAACCCACTCGGTCGCCCCATCCGTCACTCGGCGCACCAGCCGCTGCGCCGGCGAGGCAACATCACGGAGCGTCCCCCGCACGCGGTCCTGCAAGCGCGGCGGCGCGGCGGCAAGCCCCCCCGCGACACCAAGCATCGCGACAAGGCACAGAGTTTCGCGACGCGTCGGGGACATGGAGGAGTAGTGGGTAGTTGGTAGCCAGCAGGAAGAGTGCAGAGGAAGTCGTCGCTAACAGGCGGGTGACCAGTCCCTCGAAAACTTGGGTTTTTGACCTTCTGGCTACCCACTATCAACTACCCACTACCCACTTCTTCCCTCACACATCCCGGTCGCCTGTGTCGAGGCTGTCCTTCCATTGCGACAAATGGTCGAGACAGATCGCTGCGCCGCGGGCGACGATCGTCTGCGGGTCGTCAGCGACGCGGCACGGGATGCCGAGGTGCTCGGTGAAGAAGACGTCGAGGCCGCGCAGGAGAGCGCCGCCGCCGGTGAGGACGATCCCCTGATCGGCGAGGTCGGCGACAAGCTCGGGCTTGCACTGTTCGATGACCGAGCGGACTCCCGCAAGGACGGTCGCCAGCGGCTCACGGAGCGCCGCACGGACTTCTTCACTGGTCAGGATGGCTTTCCGCGGCACGCCGCTCACGGTGTCGAGGCCGCTCGCCTCGGTCGTCAGTTCCTGCTCGAGACGGCTGGCGCTGCCGATCTGGATCTTGATCTGCTCGGCCGTCTGCGGGCCGATGCGGAGTGAGAAGTGTTGCCGCAGAGAGTTGACGATGGCTTCGTCGAACTCGTCGCCGGCCACGCGCAACGAGCGGCTTACCACGATGTCGCCGAGGCTCATGATGGCGACCTCGGTTGTGCCGCCGCCGATGTTGCAGACCATGCTGGCCATCGGTTCGGAGATCGGGAGGCCGGCTCCGATGCTGGCGGCGCGGGCCTCATCAATGAGATAAACCCGCCCTGCCCCCGCCCGCTCGGCGCTGTTGAAGACCGCCCGCTTTTCGACGGGCGTGATGCCGCCCGGAACCGAGATGACCACCCGCGGACGGAGCCCGCCCCGCGGACGGCTCGCCTTCTGCAGGAAGTAGCGCAGCATCGCCTCGCAGACTTCGAAGTCGGTGATGACTCCGTCCTGAATGGGACGCACGGCCGTGATTGAGTCGGGCGTGCGGCCGAGCATCTGCCGTGCGAGCTTGCCGACCGCCGTGCCGCGACCAAGCACCTGCCGCGTTCCCTTATGAAGGGCCACGACGGAGGGCTCGTTGACGGCGATCCCCGCTCCCTGCACGACGACGAGGGTGTTCGCCGTGCCGAGGTCGATCGCCAGATCGGGGCATAGCCAGCGGCGAAGTCGGTTGAGCATCCCTGCCCGGATCCGAAAGTGCGTCAGCGATGTCACTTGCGCCGGGCCAGCGCGAGGCATGCCCGGCGTCGGAACGTCCTGCTCCGACGAAGCACGCGCCTTGTAGTCGGATCGCCCGTTTTTCGCAAGACGTGTCGCGGCACGACGATGCGAGGAAGACTCAAGGGTCCGAGTCCGTCATCAACATGGCTGCAACGAAAAAACGACTCCCGGCGCTGAACTGCCGGAAGTCGTTCGATTCTCCATCCGATGGGCGAGGGCGAGGGAACGAGTTCTCTCAATCCCTCTGTCTCTCCATCACTCCATCCTCATCACTCCGCCCACACGCTCAGCCAGCCGTTGATCGGCTTGATCTTCATCACCCACAACACGATGGGGGACTTGTTGGTGCGCGTGAGCTCGATCTTCCGCGTTTCCTTCTTCGGCGGAAACTGCGTCTCGATCTTCTTGCGGATGATCCCCGCACGAGCGAGCTGCAGAGCCACCTGGTCCGGCTTATTCACCGGGGCCACCTTCACGGTGCCGCGCTCGATGATGATGTTCTCCCCTTCGAGCCGCGGGACGAGCGGAATCGTCACGATCTGCGGCGGGATGTCATCTTTCCCCTCTTCCTTGAACGCCGCCCGGATGATGAGGTTCACCTGGCCGTCATCGATCTGGAACCGCACCGGATCCTTCGGGTCGAAGGCATAGATGTTCGGCCCTTCCGCTTTTGGATTGTAGTCCTTGACGAAGTCGACCTTTTTCTTGGTCAGAGCCGAGAAGTAATCACTCAGCTCCTGGCGAACCTGCAGTTCGGTCATCGTACGGCCCGCAAAACCCCAGCGGTTGGCTCCGTTGTTGAGCAGGCTTTCATGAATATTGAGGGTCACGCCATTGCCCGGCGGGAACGCCGCTTCGGGGGCCGCTCCGGCCGGCTCGTCGTCGAGGCCGACGCGGCTGCTCACCCGCATCATGTCTTCGGTCGACAGGATCTTGTTGGTCTGCGAGTAAAGACCGGCGTTCTTCAGGCGAACGAACAGGTCGGTCTGCAGGTCGCGGGTCGCGTCGGCGAAGCTGGTGTCGACCTGGCTGTCGATTTGCGGTCCCACCCGCCGCAGCATGCGATCGGCGGCGACGGCGCGTGCTTCGCCGTTGCGGGCCCAGGCTTGATCCATCGCAACGCTCCGGGCGATGCGGCCGAAGAGCGGAATCCAGTCGTACTTGGTCGACGCAGCCACCGGAGCGGTGCTGGGATTGACCGAGACAGCGGCCTGCTGCGTGCGGAAATATTCGCCGTCGAACATTCCCGATTTGGTCGCGTAGAACGTGTGATTGCCGATCGACTGAATCGTCGCACGATCCGTGTAACCCCTCGTATTGGTGTGCGACTGACCCTGCACCTTGATCTCGAACCGGCTGCCGTCGTCGCTCGGCTTCAGGTCGAAACTGGCGTAAGAACGCGTCGTGGACCAGCCGCGGACGTGAGCCCCGAGGGCGTAATCGCGAACCGGGGCATATTCGAGCTTGCTGTCCGAGACCCACTTCGCCATGAGGCTCTCGCTGATGAGCGCCTGCATGTTGTAGTTGAGGTAGTGAGTGCGAACGACGGGTTCGATGAGTGCTCCGCCGTCCGCGGCGTAGAACCGGACGTTGTTGAGCGCAGCCTTCAGTTCGCCCGCGTCCCCCACGAGGTTCGCCGCCTCGTAGCGTTCGATGGCGCCAACCAGCTCGGCCAGCTTGGAACGCAGGTTCGAAACGTAGGGGACATTCGCGCGATGGACTTCTGCGAGATAGCGGTCGAGGGACGCTTCCAGTGCCAGGAACGCCGGGCGGGACGCGAACTGCTGCGCCTCGGGCGACAGCGTGTTCCGCTTCTTCAGCTTGGCGGTCACAGCGTTCGCCAGTTCAGCGGCCGCTTCCGCCTTCCCGTCCGGACCAAGCGCCGTCCGGAGGTCCGCCCCCTTGACATAGTCGAGCCAGGCCGCGCCGCCGCTGAAGGCGTTGACGTCGGATTCGAGAGCGGTCAGCGCCGTCAGAACGCCCTTGCCCGCTTCGGCCGTCCGGTTCGCGAACGCCGCCGTCGGATCGAGTTCCAACGTCTTCAGAATCGCATTGGCGACTTCCAACCGACGGAGCAGCTTGCCGTTCAGCGAAACGAGCGCATCGCGGATGACCGCATACGCCGGGTCGTCGATCAGCTTGGCCATCGTCCGCCGTTTGGCGTCGATCCTGGCCAGTTGGGCCCGCTGGGCCGCAAGATCCAGAGGCTGCTCGGGGGCATACAGCCCGAGGAGCAGCGTCATCATTTCTTCGTTCCAGGTCTGCCAGTTCGGGCCGAGAGCCGAAAAGTCGTCCTCTCCAAGTCCCGGCGGAACCTCTTCCGGCAGCATTCCCTGCAGCCCGACCTCTCCCTCTTCGGCAGCCTTTGGAGCGGCGGCCGGCTGAGGAGGAACGGCATCATCCTGAGCGTAAGCCAGGCCCGTCGCCAGCACTCCCCCGAGCACAAGCCCCCAGGCCGTACCCCACGTCATCCTGCGGTGCCACATGTCGGCATCTCCAATAGCGCCCCGGACGCTCCACAGCGTCCGCGACTTTCCAGGCAAGCCCCAGTCCCTGAGGTCCGACTCCTTCACTGCTTCGGCCATAAAGCCGGTGCGTCCCTCATCAAGACCTGCTTCACGGCATGACCGCTGAAAGCGTCACGACTGATACCACGCGAAGGAGGCTCCCTCGCAACCCTGTTTCCACGAGGCCGCAAGCGTCCCAAGACATCGTCACAACCGCTGATGGCAATTGACTTTGTCGATGATCGCCGAAGAGACCGCACGGCTCTGGGAGATCACACGAGACGGGAGACTCGCCAGGAAGGCGGATCGCTTCGCCTCCTTGGAGCGTCGCGATGTTACGCATCCACCCCAGACGCGCCAAGCTATCCCTGTTAACTATTTTGTTTTTTGACGATCTTTCCGACTGCGCCGGACATGCGGAAATGGGCATCATCCTGCGGAGCGCGGGAACTCGGCGCGAAAAAGCGCCTCAAGCAGTTTTCACCGCGACGCGGAACGCGCATGAAAGAGGGTCGCCGGGGGGCGGCCGAAAGGAGCCTGCCGCGGTCCGACGCGCCACCCGAGGCTCGCAAAGCCTTGATCCCAGCAATGTCGCGCGACTTCCCAGTGGTTCACGCCGGGAACTGCCGACCTCAACCGAACAGCTCGTGCATCGGCCGTCCCCCGTCGACGATGTGGACGGGGCGGCCTTGAGCGTCCGGAAGTGAGAAGTGCGGGTCGATGCCGAGCGCGTGGTAGATCGTCGCGGCGAGGTCTTCCGGGCTGACGGGATGGTCGGCGGGCCAGGCCGCTTCCTTGTCCGACCGTCCGTAGGCAACGCCCCCTCGGATGCCGGCACCCGCGAGCAGCGCTGGGAAGCAGAAGCTCCAGTGCCCGCGGCCCCAGGCCGTGGTATCGGCCCGCGGGGTGCGGCCCATCTCTCCCAGGGCGACAACCAGCGTTTCGTCGAGCATGCCGCGCTCGTCGAGATCGGTGAGCAAGGCCGAGAAGGCCTGATCGAACCCGGGAATCAGCTGCTGCTCGAGGTGCTTGCTGGTGGTGTGGGAATCCCAGCCGTCGAGCCCGGAGACACTGTCCCAGCCGACGGTGATGAACCGCGACCCCGCCTCAATGAGCCGTCGCGCCATCAGCACCGATTGCCCGAAGAGATGCCGTCCATACCGATCGCGAAGCGCCGCCGGCTCCTGCTGAATATCGAGAGCCGAGCGGATCGAGTCGGACGTGACCAGCGACAGCGCCTGCCCGCGGGTCGAGTCGTAGACGTCATACCGCCGCGACGCTTCGATCGCCCGACGCTCACCGTCAAATTGTTCCAACAGGCTCTTACGTCGGTTGAGCCGGTCGAGAGCCAACTCGGTCGTCGGCACCAGTCCCTTAATTCGGAAGTCGAGTTCCTTGTCGGTGCAGGCTCGCAGGAACAGATTGTCTTTCGCCACCTCGGGCCGCACATCGGTCGCGAGCCCGTTGTAGGCCGCTCCAAGCCATCCTGCATACTGTCCGGTCCGGTCGTACTTCGGAACCTGCAGATGTCCCAGGCGGTTTGGCAGATAGATGTAGTCGGGCAGCGTCCGCGCCCGCTGCCGGTCGTGGGCCGACAGATATTCGACGACCGAGCCGATCGACGGCCAGTCGGTTTCGCGGGCATTGACGTCCGAGCCGTTCTCCGCCGCGCGGGTCCACTTGTGCCCGGTCTGGATGTAGTGGCAGGCGTTATGATCGTTGTGCGGGTGCGTCATCGTGCGGATGACGCAGAACTTGTCCGAGATGTCCGCACACCTCTTCAGGTGTTCCGACAACCGTAGATCGGGAGTCCGCGAAGCGATCGTCCCGAAGGGACCGCGCAGGTTCGACGGGGCGTCGGGCTTGCTGTCAAATGTTTCGAGTTGGCTGGGCCCGCCGAAGAGGAACAGGAACAGGACCGACTTCGCCCGCCCATTGGTGAAGTGTTTCGCCGCCGCTTCGGCCGCCGTCAGCTTCGGGAGGCTGAGCCCCAACAGCCCCGCCCCGCCTGCCTGAATCACCGCCCGACGAGTCAGTCCGTTGCACACACGCTGTCGACTTCCGAGGAGAGTCAGCATGGTTCCACCCGAATCGGAGGCGCACTCAGACCCAGCCCGGCGCAGGGCACGCATCAATCATCGACCAATGATTATGCGACACCTGAACAGATCCGGCAACCCTGAGTTCGATTCTCCGATAGACGGCGGAATCGGCGAACATGTCCTGCATCGCCGGTTCCGACCTGTCACGAAATCTGCAATCCCGGACGCCCCGACTCCACCGTGAACGACACCCGCGTCTCAACCGGCGCCCCCGGTCGCGTCACGTATTCAATCGCACGATAGTCGGCGCGCCACTTCTCTGGCGTCACTTCGCAGGTGACATACCCGCGCTCGGTGCTGTGGAACTTCACGAAGGGGTTCTCAGCCAGGATGCTCTGGGTTGTCTTCGCGTTGCGGGCGCCGTCGCCACCCGAGCTGATGGACGTCCCCACGAACTCGGTCGCCACAATCCGCGAGTCGAGATTGTCGAAATCGGCGATCAGGTTGTTCGCCCAGTTCGAGTGGATGTCCCCCGTCAGCACGACGGGGTTCGAGATCTTGCGGTCGTGCAGCGTCTTGAGGATCCGGCGGCGGTTGACTTCATAGCCCGGCCACTGGTCCATGCTGAAGGCCTGGTCCGCGCCCGCCTTCCGGTCGGCACGAGCCATCATCACCTGCTGGGCCAGGACATTCCAATTCCCGGCCGACGACGAGAGATTGTCGAGCAGCCACGCTTCCTGCTTGTCTCCCAGCAGCGTCGCCTGAGGAGAATAGGTCTCGTCGCACGGGGCCTTGTTCCCATCCCCGCACGGCTGGTTGGTGCGGTACTGCCGCGTGTCGAGCACGAAGAATTCGGCCAGCTTGCCGAAGGGAATGCGGCGATAGAGGAGCATGTCGGGACCGCGCGGAATCGACGTGCGGCGGAGCGGCATGTGCTCGTAATAGGCCTTGTAGGCGTTCGCCCGCCGCGCGAGCAGCGTCTCGGGCGAGACGTCTTTCTCCTCGCTGATCGCATTGGCGTAATTGTTGTCGACCTCGTGGTCGTCCCACGTGACGATCCACGGAAAGAGCCGGTGCGCGCCTTGCAGGAAGAGGTCCGTCTTGTACAGGGCGTGACGGTTGCGGTAGTCGGAGATCGTCTCGATTTCCTTTCCCGTGTGCTTTCGGACGAGTCCGTCCTTGCCGCCGTATTCGTAGATGTAATCGCCCAGGTGGCAGATGACGTCGAGTTCTTCCTTCGCCATGTGCTCGTACGCGGTGAACAGCCCCTGTTCGTAGTGCTGGCACGAAGCAAACGCGAACCGCAGCCGCTGTGCGGCGGTGTCGTGCGTTGGAAAGGTGCGGGCCCGTCCCTTGGGGCTCTCGGCGCTTCCCGCCGTGAAGCGATACCAGTACCAGCGGTCCGGCCGCAGCCCTTCGACTTCGACATGGACCGAGTGAGCCCAGTCGGGCGTGGCAATCGTCGTCCCTTCCCGCACCACCTTCGTGAGGGCTTCATCTTCGGCGACGACCCATTTCACCTCCACCGCGTCCGGCGGCATGCCGCCCCCCACGAGCGGTTCCGGAGCGAGCCGCGTCCAGAGGACAAAGCCATCGAACGTCGGATCGCCCGAGCAGACGCCGAGCGTGAAGGGATCGCTTTTGAAGGTCGGATTCTGCACGACCGCGCCCGACGCCCGCGAGGCGAACATGGCCGCCGCGGCCAGCGACCCGGTGGCCCGCAGGAACGAACGGCGGCTGAGCGAGTGACCCTGGAAAGGTGCGGCATTCCAATGCATGTCAGGTCCTTGAGGAGAGCGGCTGCGCGGGGCGAAAATCGGTTGTCCGCATACTGTCGAGACGCCAATGAGAGTCAAACCAAGAAATGACGAGGATTCCAGGAACTTACACAAGTCGTTCCGCCGCCAGCCGCGCGACCGCGAAGGCACACGCGGCTTCGACGACGTCACCCGGCAGCAGGTCGGTCAGCCGGACGCGGGGCACGGCCTTCAGACTCGGCAATTGCTCGTCGATGACGCGCTCGCCCAGGAAGGCCCCGGCGCCTGAAAAGATCACATGTCCAAATAATTCTTTTCTGCGGGACAGGACATGCTCAATCGCCATGCGAATGGAGCCCTGCTGGCACGCCGCGATGGTCCTGGCCATCACCACGGCTTCCTCGTGCGAGACTTCCTCCTGGTCGCAACAGATCATCCGCGCCAGCCGACCGCATGCTTCCCGCCGGGTGGCCGGCCGCCCGTTCGCCGTGTCACAATCCGACGGATCCTCGGCGATGTCTCCCAGAAGCAGGTAGACGTCGAGCATCGTGGCGAATAATTCGGCAGCGAGCGGGCAACTCCGTCCCGCAAAGGGGACCTGCCTTGCCGCCGCACACACGGGAGTCCGCCGAATTCCGGTGTAGTACAATTCCCCGGCGATCAAACGCTCGGAATCGTTGCGGCCAAGCGTGTCCGGAAGCCCATCGCGGATCGGGATGATGTCGGTCGTCGTCGTCCCGATGTCGATCAGCAGCGCATCGCCGCGGGGAACCATCAGTCCAACCCACGTCGCCAAGGCATGCCAGTTGGCGGCCGCTACCAGCCGCGTCAGCAGCCGGGCCTCTTCGATCGAAACGAACTCGCCCCCTGTCTGCCATACCCGCACCGGCCTTCCTGCGGCGGCCAACTCCACCGCATCGAGAATCCGGTTGACCCCCTCATCCTTGGTGACGAAGCAGTCCGCCAGTTCGGCCGTCATCGTCACCGCAAGGCCATCGACCTGCGAAAACTTCTTCAGCAAGTCGGTCAGCGCGTCCGCCAGCCGCTCGGGATGTTTCCACACCGGAAACGCCTGCGACACCGCCACGCCATCCACATGCGCGGCCTTGAGGTTCGCTCCGCCGATATCAAGGCCAATCAGGTGCGGCACGGAGGATCGCCTGTCGGAGTTTCAACGCGGACTCTTCGTGATACGGCAGCGGTCGTCGTTTGCGGGTTCGCGATGCCTTTGCCTTTCAGCCACTACACGCGCAGTTCTTCCGCCGCGGCCCCCGAAGATCCCAGCCGCCTGCGAATCGGCTCGACGATCTCGCGCACGAAGGCTTCGACCTGCTCGGGGGCCCGTCCCACGAACCGCTTCGGATCCAGAGCATCTGACAGGTTCACTTTGGCGAAGGCCTTGTCGGTTTTCAGACGCTCGAACAGGTCGTTCGTGCCGCCGTCCGCCTTGACGTGCTTCGCCGCGTCGAGGCTGTGAACACGGATCCGCTCGTGCAGTTCCTGACGATCGCCGCCCGCCTGCACCCCGGCCATCAGGATCTCCTCGGTTGCCATGAACGGGAGCTCCTCACGGAGATTCTTCTCGATCACCTTCGGGTACACGACGAGCCCGCGAGCGATGTTCTCGTAGATCATCAGCACGGCATCGATCGCGAGGAACGCCTGCGGAATCGAGAGGCGGCGGTTGGCGCTGTCGTCCAGAGTTCGCTCCATCCACTGCGTGGCCATTGTCTGGGCGGCGTTCTGCTGAAGGCTCATCGCGAAGCGGGCGAGGCTGCACATCCGCTCGGCCCGCATCGGATTCCGCTTGTAGGCCATCGCCGACGAGCCGATCTGATCCTTCTCGGATGGCTCCTCCAACTCCTTGCGGCTCTGCAGAATCCGCAGGTCGGTCCCCGCCTTGTGAGCCGTCTGCCCGATCCCGCTGAGCGTGTCGAGCACCTGCGTGTCGAGCTTCCGCGAGTACGTCTGCCCGGTCACCGCATACTTTTCGGCGAAACCCATCCGCTCGGTCACCATGCGGTCAAGTTGTTCGACCTTCGCATGATCGCCGCTGAACAATTGCAGAAACGTGGCCTGCGTGCCGGTGGTTCCCTTCGCTCCACGGAACCGCAGCCGCTCGATCCGCGCTTCAATCTCTTCGAGGTCGAGCACCAGATCGTAGCACCATAGTGTGGCCCGCTTGCCGACGGTTGTTGGCTGGGCCGGCTGCAGGTGGGTGAACCCGAGGCACGGCAGATCGCGCCATTTCTGTGCAAAGTCTGCCAGCCGGAAGATGACCGTCGCCAGCCGCCCCCGCAGCAATTTCAACGAGTCCCGCATCTGGATCAGCTCAGAGTTGTCCGTGACGTAACAGCTCGTCGCTCCGAGGTGAATGATGCCCCGCGCCGAAGGACATAGATCGCCATACGTGTGGACGTGAGCCATCACGTCGTGGCGAAACTGCTTCTCGTATTTCGCCGCCTTGTCGAAATCGATGTCGTCGACGTGGGCCTTCAGCTCAGCAAGCTGCTCGGCGGTGAGGTCGAGTCCCAGCTCGCGCTGGCACTCGGCCAGCGTGATCCACAGCCGCCTCCAGGTCGAAGGCTTGGTCTGCGCCGACCAGATCCGCGCCATGTCGCGCGAGGCATACCGGGTGATGAGCGGGTTCTCGTAGAAGTCGTGCATCGAAGAAGGAGTCAGGATTCAGGAGACAGGAGTCAGGAGTCAGGCGTCAGGAGAAAAACCAAGGCACCAGTGATCGCTGATCTGTGCGTCATCAGGCCGTTGCCGGCGCAGAAATCCCGCGTGCGTGCGGGTAGGCTGGAACTGTATTGTGAAGCGCTGATCTCATTGTGTCATCTGAAGAGCAGGAATCCGTCGCATCAACGGCCGTTCCTGCCTTCTCCTGACTCCTGTCTCCTGTCTCCTGTCTCCTGTCTCCTCTCTTCCATGACCTCACCGCTCGAATCGCTCGTTGCGACCGGCACCAAGCTCTGGCTCGACAGTGTCGACCCCGATCTCGTCCGCATCAATCGCCAGTATGGAGCCACCGGCGCGACGTCGAACCCGATCATTATCTCGGATCTGCTGAAGTCCGGACGGTTCGACGACGAACTCAAGTCCTTGATGGAGCAGGGACAGACCGATGACGACGTCGCCTGGCACATGACCGACCGCCTGGTGCGGCAGGCGCAGGCGGCGTTTGCCTCGGTCTATGCCGACTCCAACGGCGACGACGGCTACGTCTCGTTCGAGCTCGACCCGCTCCTCGAAGACGCCTCGTGCAAGCTGAGCATCGAAGAGAAGGCGAAGAAGTACGTCGAACTGGGGACGACCTGGGCGGCCGGGCACTCCAACCGCATGATCAAAGTCCCGGCCACGCCGGGGGGGCTGGCGGCCCTGGAAGACCTCGCGGCCGCGGGAGTCACGCTCAACGTCACGCTCCTTTTCACCGCCCGCCAGTACCAGGCCGCGCGCGACGCCATCTGGCGCGGCGCCCAGCGCCGCAAGTCGCTCGACCACTTCAAGAGCGTCTACAGCATCTTCATCAGCCGCATCGACGTCTACACGAAGCAACACGTCGCCACCCTCACCCCGGCCGCACAGGGCCTCGTGGGCATCGTCAACGCCAAGCGGCTGTGGCAGGACAACAACCAGTTCTGGCAGGACAAGGGGCTGCGGCTCAAGCAGGAGTTCATCTTCGCCAGCACCGGCACGAAGGACCCCAGCGACTCGCCGGACAAGTACGTCGCGGCCCTCGCGGGTTCCGACATTCAGACCAACCCGCCCGCGACGAACGACGCCATCCAGAAGATGCCGGGCAAGACCTTCTCGCGCACCGTCGACCAGCTTCCTGCGAAAAACGTCCTCGACGAAATCGACCAGAAGGTCGACTTCGCCAAGCTCGAACAGGTGCTGATGGACGAGGGCCTGAGGAAGTTCGCCGACCCGCAGAAAGCCCTGCTGGCGCTGATTGCCGAGAAGCGGAAGGCGCTTGGCGAAAAGAAATAGGGGCAACGTGTCTCGACGCTGACATCTCCCGGGTGGCCGGGTCTGAGGCTTTGCGAAGACCCGGAGCGTTAATGCATCCGTAGCACGGGCACTCATGCCCGTGCGAAACTCTTCACGACGTTCTCACTCACGGGCATGAGTGCCCGTGCTACGTTCAGATCGAGTTGTCCGACAACGCCTCAAACCTGGTTCGGAACATCGATGTCGGCCGAACCTCCCACTGACAGCCGCCGCTGGCTCATCCGTGGCGGAGAGATCCGCTTCGGCCGGCTCCCGCTGCTGATGGGGATTCTCAACGTCACGCCGGACAGCTTCTCGGACGGCGGCGAGCACGCGTCAGTTGACGCGGCGGTCGCTCACGGACTGCGGCTGGTCGAAGACGGAGCCGACATCCTCGACATCGGCGGCGAGTCGACGCGGCCAAACTCGGAGCCCGTCAGCGAGGCCGAGGAACTCCGCCGCGTCGTTCCCGTCATCCGGGAACTGGCCCGCCACACTTCCGCACCGATCTCGATCGATACCACGAAGGCCGCCGTCGCCCAGGCGGCGCTCGAAGCGGGAGCCGCGATTGTCAACGATATCTCCGGCCTCACGTTTGAGCCGGCGATCATCGATGTCTGCCGCACGATGGAGGCGGGCGTCGTCTGCATGCACATCCAGGGCACCCCGCAGACGATGCAGATCAACCCGCAATATGACGACGTCGTCCGCGACATTCGGGGCTGGCTCTCCGACCGCATCGCCGCCCTGAAGGCCGCCGGCATCGCGTCCGAGCGAATCGTTCTCGATCCCGGCATCGGCTTCGGCAAGACTCCCGAGCACAACATCTCGCTTCTCTCGAACGTCGCCGCCCTGCAGTCGCTCGGCTCTCCGATTCTCATCGGTCATTCGCGAAAGCGGTTCATCGGCAAGCTGCTTGGCCGCAAGGTCGACGAGCGGAACTTCGGCACCGTCGGCATCTCGATCGCGCTCGCACAGCAGCACGTCGAAATCCTGCGGATCCACGATGTGCGGGCCGTCCGCGACTCGCTCCTGGCGTGGGATGCCGTCGCCAGCCGTATTCAATTCCGTCGGTAACACTCCGTCGAACCCGTCGTTTCCGTGGCCCTTCCCGCGAAGAACCTTTCCCTCAAAGGCCGTCGATGGATCCCGCCTCACGCAGCGTCGTCCTGACGACCGGAGTGATGTGGATCGTGCTCGGACTGACGGCCCTCGTCGTGCGGCGCCAGCCGATCCGCAAGGCGATCGGCGGGTTTCTGGTGCTGCTGGGCATCAGCACCGTGTTCGTCGCTCGCAGCACGGAGTCAGCCCCGAATCCCTCGCACTGGATCGTGCCGCTTTCTGTCGTGGTGATTGCCTTCATCGCAATCGCCATGGCGTCAATACGATCGGACGATCCAAAGTAGCCCTCGTGCTCCCATGAGGGCTACGCTTTTCACGCCTGAGGCACCCGCACCGGCTTTCCGAGAACCGCATCTCCTGCAACCACCGTATTGACCAGCGGGGCGCAGAATCCGGGCGCTTCGACCCGCACGATATCACCCGGCTGATACTTCCAGGTCCGCGTGCTGTAGCTCAGCTTGCTCGTGCCGAAGAAATGCACGTGCACATCGCCCGGAACACGGTGTTGCGGGTACTTGAAGTGATGGTCCTCGCAGTTCGCCAGCGAGTGGCACATCGCTCCCTCGCCGCTGAACAGTTCCCCGCTGTCATAGATCGTCTCGCCGCCGCGCGTCACAGTGACTCGCAGCCGCACTTCCTGAAAGGGATGGTCGAGCACCAACTCTGGCCCGATCGCCGCCGTCCGCAGCTTCGACGGAGCCAGATAGAGGTAGTTGATCTTCTCGGTCGCATGGTCCGACCACTCGTTGGCCAGTACGAACCCGAGCCGCCACGGCCGCCCGTCGTCATCGACTGCGTACACCCCCGCGAGTTCAGGCTCTTCCCCTCCATCGAGGGCAAAGGCCGGCAGTTCGATCGGTTCGTTCGGACCCCGCAGGTGGGCTCCGCTCCCTTTGTAGAACCACTCGGGAGCCGCCCCGCGCTCCCCTTCCGGCGGCTTACCCCCTTCGATCCCCATCGCGAACATCTTGGCCGAATCGGTCTGCGGAGCGGTCGACGCCGCCGCGTCGGCGTGCATCTGGTCGCGCGACTTCATGCCGCCGACGTGCGTCAGTCCCGTTCCCGTCACGAGGACGCGGTGAGGGTCGGCGTGGTCGATCGGGGCGCGGAGCCACGCGGTGGACTCCTTCGGTGCGGCCCCCAGCAGCTTGCGATACGACAGCGAGACTGCCTTCTCGTCGGACGCCGCGTCATGAAGCAGTTCGCTCATCCGCCGTCCGTCGCGGCGGGCGGCGGCGAACACGTCGAGCACACGCTTCCATTCGGGCCGTGCGGCCGTGACGTCCACCACCTTGTCGTCACTGACGACGACCCCCACGCTCCGCGTTCCGTCCGCCCGTTCGATCTGAACCACCCGCATGAAGTTCCCTCGCGCTGATTCAATCATTGAAGCGAATTCTCAATTCCATTCGGCGTTCTTCGGCCCCTCGCGGACGACGCGGTGCGCTTCGGCCACCTGGCGGATCAGGTTGTCCCACAGGGCATAGGGGTCGTCGGTGAAAACCGCTTCGCTGTCGGCCGGATGCAGATGCCAGTCGCCGCGGGCGATCTCCCCCTCCAACTGGTTCGGAGCCCAACCCGCACACCCGCAGATGATGCGGTAGCGCAGATCTCCCTCGCCCGTCGTCGCGGCCCGCACCACGCTCTCAAAGGCCGCGGCGCTTCCCCCGACATAGACCCCGGGCACCACCGGCTTCTCGGTCGTGTCGAGGTCCGATGAGTTGTGTACGACGAACAGCGCCGCCGACTCGACCGGTCCGCCGATGTAGACCAGCTCGTTCGTCTCGGGCATCTCGAAGTGCCCCGATAACGCCCGCTGCACCGTGACCGACGACGGCCGATTGACGACCAGACCCATCGCCCCGTCGTCCCCGTGTTCGACCATGAGGACGACCGTCTTGAAGAAGTTCGAATCCCGCAGCTTGCGGGCCGAAAGGAGAAATTGTCCGCGAAGCGAGTTCGACATGAGAGACGCTCGGCGACGGACGCGGCGAAGGTTTGCGGCAGGGAGATCGGGGATGCCGTGTGCAGCGAGTATAGCCGCGGCACGGTCTGTCGGGCGATGATGGACGTTGCGATCGCCGCAACTCGCTTGCCCGCGCTCCCCTCCAGCGGCTATCCCATGAGGTTCACCGCCCGCCGTCCCTCGCCCCGCATTCATGTCTCCGGACCGCTCCGCACAACTCGCGCTCGCCGCCTACGTCCTCATCGCCGCCGCGCTGATGGTCCGCAACCGCTACGCCTCCGGCCTCACCTGGAGCGCGTGGTTCCTCTACATGGTGCAGCGGGCTTACAGCGGCCTCTGGCTGCACTGGCGGTCCAATCGCCGCTGCCCTTTTCCATCGGTCGGCCCCGCGATCATCTATGCGAACCACCGCAGCCCGATCGACCCGATGATGATCTGGACCAACCACCATCTCGTTCCGAGCGGAACGGGGAAGAAGCGGGTCATCGGCTTCCTGATGGCTCGCGAATATTACGAGCTGCCGGTCATCGGCTGGATCTGCCGTAGCGTGGAGTCGATCCCCGCCGACCGGAACGGTCGCGACATCGGCCCCGCGAAGGAGGCTCTCTCGCGCCTCAAAGCCGGCCGCCTCGTCGGCATTTTTCCCGAAGGCCGACTCAACCGCGGCGAAGGGCTGCTCCCCTTCGGATCGGGCGCGGCCTGGCTGGCCCTGCGAGCCGATGTCCCCGTCTTCCCCGTCTACATCCACGAGGCCCCGCAAGGCTCCAGCATGGTGATGCCGTTCCTCTACCCGACGCGGGTGCGAGTGAGCTATGGCCCCCCGATCGACCTGACCCCTTACCGTGACCGTCCGCGCGACACCGAGACCGTGAACGAAGTGACGGACCTGATGCGTCGGAAGCTGGCCGAACTCGGGGGCGTGGCGATCGTTCCCGCTCAAGAGAATTAGGGCAGGCTCCTGCCTGCCATGTACAGAGCGACGTGAAGTCAAGAGGTCGGAACGAACCCGCCTGCCGCGACCTTGTGACTGGCCGTCGCTCTCCCTGTTCGGAGTGGTGCTCCGGATGGCAGGCGGGAGCCTGCCCTACCTGACTGCGGGGCGCCATGAACGACGTGCCGCAGGCCAGTCGGTTTAGTCGACCGAAAGCCGAGTGCGCCTCACTCGGTCTCCGCGACGAAACCCGCGCGAAACCAGACAGACAGCCATCGCGGCGGGTGTCGAATGAATGCGATCAGGTGAGCCCCTGCCAGCAAGACGGCCAATGCGACCAGAACCCAGATCAGGGGACCGCGCACATGTGCCGCGCCATAGTTCCAGATCCCATCGAACAGTCGCTCCACGAAACTGCCCGCATAGACCTGCTGTCCTGACCCTTTGCGCAGGCGTTTCTCCAGCGTGGTGAGCGGACAGTCCCACCCAAAGCAGGCCTCGACGATGATCACAAGGTTGAACGCGCCGTGGGTCGTGCGCCAGAAACTGGATTCTCGCCACCACTTGGAGTACCCGAACACCACCGCCACAGTCAGGGCGTGACCGAGCAGATTCAGCACAAAGAGCAGCACATGGCACAGCATCACGATGTCGGCCAAGATTCCTGAAACGAACGGGCCCATCTGGCTGATCCCCCAATCGTCCCAGCGGCTCCGCCAATCGTGTCTGGCTTCTTGCGGTTACCTCAGACCGCCCAGTTTGCCATTGCGGATCCACGCGAGTAAAGGGCCAATTCTCACCGCATCGCACCGCACCTTGGGTGTAACTGATGTGATGTGGGGCAGGCTCCTGCCCGCCATCGACAGGTCATCATTGAATCGAGAAGGTGGAAACGGACTCGACGGCGGCTGGGTCGGTGCTGGCTGATGCAACAATGCGGCACTGCGTTCGGAAGCCGGGAGCCTGCCCTACTTGCTGTGGCCCTCCGATCGACCTGACCCCTTACCGCAACCGCCCGCGCGACACGGAGACCGTGAACGAAGTGACGGACCTGATGCGGCGGAAGCTGGCCGAACTTGGGGGCGTGGCGATCGACGGCATCCAAAAGTAGGGCAGAGCCGGGGCGGCGCAGGCCCACCTTACGGGACCTTCCTTGTGTAAACCCGTTTAGATCGGCTCGATTCGTTAAGAAAGTGGTGTCACAAACGCGGCCCCTTTGCGTTCTTTGGCTGGGCGCGGTGACCTCGTCGGTTCACGGCGGCCCGAAGGCCGATTCCGGGGAGTTCGCCATGAAGCTCTGGGCATTCTATGTTCTGGCTCCCGCGTCAATCCTGCTGACCGCAAGCGCATCGACGCCTGCCGCCGAGGATGTTCCCGGCCGGAAACTCGCCTTGCTGGTCGCCGTGCGGCAGTACAACCGGAACGAATTGAGGCCGCTCAATCACACGGAGAACGACGTCAACGGGCTGGCCAAGACCCTGGCAACCGCAGGCTACCGCCGCGTCGTCCTGATGACGCAGACCGTCGGCGCCGAGGAAACACGATTCCTGCCGACCGCCGCGAATATCCGGAAGGAGATTCGCGGGCTGCTGGCCGACCGCAAGGAAGGGGACAGCGTGCTCATCGCCCTGTCGGGCCACGGCGTGCAGTTCCGAGGAAAGGACGAGGCGTTCTTCTGTCCGGCGGATGCCAGACTGGCGGACCGCTCGACGCTCATCTCCTTGAACGAGCTCTATCACGACCTCGAGAAGTGCCAGGCGGGGTTCAAGCTGATGCTCGTCGACGCCTGCCGCAACGACCCGCAGTCCGACAACTCCAAGGCCCGCTCCGAAGTGAATCTGGAGAGCGTCACTCGCCCGCAGCTGAAAAGGCCGCCAGGCGGCCTGGCGGTCCTCTTCAGTTGCTCGGAAGGCGAAAAGTCGTATGAGAGCGCGGAACTCAAGCGGGGCGTCTTCTTCCACTACGTCCTTAAGGGGCTGGATGGAGCGGCCGACTACAACACCGATCGCAAGGTCTCACTCGACGAGCTGGCGCTCTATGTCCGGAACGAGGTTCCCGAGCACGTCAAAGAGGAGTTCGACGCGGACCTGCGTCAGATGCCCGAACTGGTGGGCAGGACCCGCGGCCTCGTCCCGCTGGTGGAACTGGCGGGACTGACCCGCGACAAGCCGCTTCCGCCGCCGAAGGCCACATTTGCGCCGCCGAATCCAACGACGCCGCCGCGCACTGTCGACCTGCCGGGCCGCTTCAAGATGCTCACCAGCAGGACGACGGGAATGAAGCTGGTTCTCATCCCGAAGGGTGAGTACCAGCGAGGCGCGCCCGAGTCAGACGAGAGCGCGAGCATCGATGAGAAGCCACAGCACATGGTGCGGATCACCAAGAGCTTCTACCTGGGACAGCACGAGGTGACGCAAGGCGCATGGAAGACCGTCATGGGCACCGAGCCGTGGAAGGGTCGAGAATACACCAACGAAGGCCCAGACTTTCCGGCGACGTGGGTCAGTTGGAGCGACACCCAGGAATTCTGCCGACGGCTGAGCGAGCGCGACGGCGTGAAATACCGTTTGCCGACAGAGGCCGAATGGGAATACGCCTGCCGCGGCGGCACCACCACGCGGTTCAGCTTCGGCGATGACGAATCGCAGCTCGGAGACTATGCCTGGTTCGGCGGAAGCTTCGACGACGGGAATGCGAAGCACGAACGGTACGCCCACCGGGTCGGGCTGAAGAAGGCGAACCCGTTCGGCCTGTTCGACATGCACGGGAACGTGTGGGAGTGGTGTCACGACGGGTGGCACGACGGGCAGGAGTACGTGAAGCACGCGGGTAAGACAGTGTCCGACCCTCAAGGACCGTCCGACCAGATTCTGCTTCGCGCCTACCGGGGCGGCGGCTGGTTCAACGACGGCTGGTACTGCCGGTCCGCACTCCGCTACGGCCTGGCTCCCGCCGGCGTGAACTACGCCCTGGGATTCCGCGTGGCGGCGGCTGAAAAGTAACGTAATAACATAGGCAGCCATCGAATGTTCAGCGTTGAATTGAGCAAGCGGCAACGGGTTCGCTTGGAACCGCATTGATGCAGGCTGACGCACCCTCTCGATGCCGTAATGCGAACTATAGCGTGGGTCAAGCCCGAGACGGTCGACCACGGCAAGGTCAGACGAGCCGCGAAAAGCGTCGGTTCGATTCGGGTAAGTCTACACCCATCGCGATGAAGTGTATCATTCCAATCGCGGCAGCAAGACCGATGCGGCCAGGATCGAGGGAGATGCCGGCGGCGGTTGTCGTCGAATCGACCCATGTCATGGCGACGCCTATGACGATGCTTCCGATCGCGAACCATTGGTAGAGCCGCAGCCCACGCACGATCGGCGTCTGTGGCTCTCCTCGCAACGACTCTTCGATGAAACGCGCTAACCCTGACAACACGAGATAGAAGCCCGCGATCAGCGTCGGGATCGCCCCAACGCTCCATAGCCGGTGCAGGAACAGCCCGATGACCACATTGCCTGCGATCGAATACAACGGCGTCGGATGAATGGGAACTTGCCCGAGACCCGCGATGGTCAGGACCCGCGATCGGGGGTGGTTGTACCGCAATCCCACGCTGCCTCGCGTTGGAGCGCCGTGGCAGCAGCCCTGGACGAGACATCGGAGCCGTCCGATCGCCTGCACCCACGGAGCGGCGACCGCTGCCGCCCCCACAGTCAACCAGATGGGCTGCCCCAGGATCAGGCACAGCACCGCGACGACAGCTGCCCCCGCAATGCTGCCGAAGTAGCCGAATGGACGCAGCAGCGTCTTCGATCCGACGAAATACTGCCCCCAAAGAGCCGCGCCGATCAGCGACGACACCGCAAGCAACGCCAGCGACGCGACGTCGGCATTCCCTACAAGGGACGACGCGACCAGCATTCCGACGGTGGCCGCCAGGCCCGCATAGATCCCATGGTTGATCACTCGCAGCGGGCCGATCCGCCATTCCTTCCACGAGTTTGCAACCCGCTCGGCGAGGGCTAAAGCTTTCCGTTGCAGCACATCCCACCGACTCACGCCGAGAAACAGCACACCGCCGGCGAAGACGTCTGCCATCGAATGCATGCCGGTTGTCACGCAGCTCACGCTGATCGCAACGGCAAAAATCCAGCCCGCCAATGCCCACCATCGGCCCCGGCGCGCGATCAGCCAGGCGGCCAGCAGCGACCAGAAGACATGGAAAGACGGAAAGGCGTTCCGTCCGCCAACACCGTCCGCAAGTTCCATTTCGATCCATCGGGAGAAAACGCTGCTGTCGCTGCCGTCGAAGCGGGGTGTCGCGACGAACGGGAGAACCACGAACAACAGCATTCCGACCATCGTCCCTGCGATCCCGGCCGTCGCAAACCGGCGCAGGCCGCGACAGCTCGTCGCGCACCACGGACTGATCACGACGAAAGGATAGGCCGCGGTGTAGACAAGCACCGTCCACGATTTGACCGGCCATTCTCGCTCCGATGCCAGGTAAGTCTCGACTGGCCCATGCACAGGCAAATGCCCGATGGATTCGTAAAGGATGAGCCAGGGAACGAACACCACAATTTCGACCGCGAGGACTTCGGCGAACGACGGCGGGGACTCGGTTGCGGCGGGGAGTGAAAGAAGCGGTCTCCGCTCGGCCTCTCCGAGCCTCTGCCGCAAGTCTTCCTGCTCGTATCCCAGTACGATGGCAGTGCAGCCGAAGATCGCCAGCGGGGTGATGATCCAGAACCCTGCCGACGATCCAACCAGGACGGCCACTCCGCATACCGCGACGCAGAAGCCGGTATAAATCGGATGTGCCAGCCAGCGGTAGACGCCGCAAGTCACCCGCCGTGGGGGAGGAAAGGCATTCATCGGAAGCCCACCGCCGTGCCGCCACAAGGCCAGCATTCCCGCACTCATCAGCGACAGTCCGGCCGCCGTCAGAACCACTCCGACGGAAACCGAGTGCACCTTCGGAAGTCGGGTGATCAAGTCGAGTCGCACCGCCCAGAACGCGAGGGCTAGAGGAATGAACACGCAGAAGAGCATTCCGTAGGCAATGCGACCGATCACGGATTCACCATTCCCGAAAACATCACTCGCTCATGGATGGCCCAACCCGAGATCGTTCGACCGGGAAGGATTGCCGTGGCACGGCTGAGCCACTTCGTTTCCTGACTGGCGAGAAACGCGGCGGGGGGCAAACGGCCAACGCCCGGAATGCGAGATAGAACTGCTGGCCCCAAGGCACCGTCGCGCAAAGTGGACACCGGATGAAGTTCCATCCGTGCGTCTCCCGATGGATCATCCCAAGCCAGTCCCGCGTCGTCGATTCGCAGGGCGGAGACCTCACGCCCTTCCTGAAAACACCACCGGCGCGAAGCGGATCCAATCCAGTCGATCCACACCATCGATGACTCATCGCCCAGGTTGGCCCGGCCCCAACGCAACTCCCGCACCGGCAGCTTCCACGGCACGATCGACATCTCAAGACATTCTACGTAACCCCGGCCAACACACTGCCCACATGCGAGTTCCACCGCCGCGGAACCTGCCGCCGCGTGCAAAGTCCAACGGATCTGACCCGCATCCGAGTTCAGCAACGTGCGATCAACGGGGGTGAATTCGGTGCTCCAAGAGCCATCCACAGCAAGCCCACCGTGTGACCAGCGGATACAGTCGCCCTCGCGACGGGGCGGAGGAACGGCGGAAAGCGACGTCTCCGTGACCGATTCGGCACCGGGTGCGCCGCGCGTGCGGCTCGAGAAGTGACCAGTAACCCCGAACCCGTCCAGGCGTGCCCAATACAGAATGAGGCAATGCCCGCTCTTGTCTATGACATCGAGATACCATTTGACGAACCGAATAGGATTTCTCCTGTCGCGGACGATTTGGACCGGCAACCAGATGAGAGGCGCGGAGAATCGTGCGTTATCACGCACCATTTCACCGGCAGAGTCCAACAAAGCTGGCAGTCACGCGAACAGAACACGAAGCTGGCTTTCCCTTCAGTTGACCTGGATTCTCTCTCTGACGACTCTCGATCAGAACAGCGTCAGATACTGGTCGATCTCCCACGGCGTCACCTGCTTGTCGTACGACTCCCATTCCTTCGTCTTGAGGGCGATGAACTCGGGGGCGATCGGGCCGAGCCCGGACTGCACGACCTGGTCGTTTTTCAGTTCGCCGATCGCTTCGTGCAGCGATTGCGGGAGCAGGCGGATGCCCCGTTCCTGGATCTCCTTCAACGATTTCTCATAGAGGTTGCCGAGGTTCGCCGGGCCGGGGTGGAGCTTGCGAAGGATGCCGTCGAGCCCTGCAGTGAGCTGGCAGGCGAGCGTGAGGTACGGATTCGTTCCGGCCGAGACGGTGCGGTCTTCGCAGTGGCCGGGGCCGGCGGTGCGGATCATCTGCGTGCGGTTGTTGTCGCCGTAGCTGGCGAACGCAGGGACCCACGTGAAGCCGGAGCGGGTGGACGTGAGGCCGGTGCCAAGCTGCAGCCGCTTGTAGCAGTTGACGGTCGGACTGGTGACGGCCGTGAGGGCGCGGGCGTGCTCGATGATGCCGCCGAGGTATTGATAGGCGACTTCCGAGAGGCCGAGTCCCTGCGGGTCGTTGTGATTCGTGAAGATGTTCATCCCGGTCGAGCGGTCGGCGATGTGGAAGTGGACGTGCAGCCCGCTGCCGGTCTGATCGATGAACGGTTTCGGCATGTGCGTGGCGATGGCGCCATACTTCTTCGCCAGCTGGCCGGTCGTCATCTTGAAGAAGGTGATGCGGTCGGCCGTGGTGAGGGCGTCGGCATAATGGAAATTGACTTCGAACTGGCCGTTGGCGTCTTCGTGATCGGTCTGGTAGACCCCCCAGCCAAGCTTGTTGAGCGACGCCGTCAGTTCCTGCAGGAAGCCGATGGCCGGCGACATCGAGCGGAAGTCGTAGCACGGCTTCTTGAGCGAGTCGACGCCGTCCGGGTTCCACGGGCGGACGCGGCCCGATTCATCGCGCGTGACGAGGAAGAACTCGGGCTCCATGCCGACGTTGTAAACGTAGCCCGCATCGGCGGCCGCCTTCAGCACCCGCTTGAGGTTGAGCCGCGGGCAGAGGGGATACGGCTCGTCATCGACGAAGAGGTCGGCGGCGAAGCGGGCGGTGTTGGGAAGCCACGGGAGCGGCGTGTAGGTGTCGAGGTCGATGCGGGCCATCAGGTCGTGCGAATGGGGGCCCTGCCCCATGCCCCACAGGGCTCCGCCGGCGAAGCCCGCCCCGCAATCGATGACGTCGTCGAACGACGAGACGGGGACCATCTTGGCTTTTGCGGAGCCGTAGATGTCGACGAACTGCACGACGAGGAATTCAATCCCGTCGTCGGCCATACGGGCGCGGAGCTCTTGGCGGTCGGTCACAGAGCGACTTTCGATCGAGGGGCGCGGGGACTATGATCGGGCCGTCGTTCGACGTGTCCCGAGTGATGGAAATCGCGACGTCCGGGGCGAGAGAAGAGCGAGCGCGTGGCCCCGGCCCCGAGCGGCTCGGGGCGGGTGCGATTATCAGGAGACGCGGCGCTCAAAGTAAAGCCAGTGTGGCACGAGACTCCGTCTCGTGAATCGATGCGGCGAGCCGGGAGAATCCGCCAGACTCGGTGACTTTCATGAACCGTTTTGCCGAACCGGAGTATCAAGCAAACGACGCTCAGGAGAGCACCGCGGGGCTGAGTCGCGATGCGGGTTGTTGAACAGAACTGACAGGCTGGAAGCCTATCCCACGAGAAGTGTCCGGGAGCCGACTGCGTGTCGCCGACTCAATCGCCCACCGCCCCCCCGGCCTCGACGGCCGATTCCACCGAAGTCGTCCTTGTCGGTGTCACGCCCCCGCACACCGCTCCGCCCGAACCGACGGTAGCTCCCCGCGTCTCGATCGCGCGGATCGTCTCGCTTTCCGTCCTGGTGACGCTCATCGTCGTGCTGGGCCTCACCTTCTTTCAGGTCGTCGCCCCGTTCTTCTTGCCGCTGTTCATCGCGGCCATGACCGCCCTGCTCTGCCAGCCGATCTTCCATTGGTTTCTGAAAAAGACCAACAACCGCATCGGAGTCTCGGCCGGCCTCACGACGTTCGCGGCCCTCGTGATCATCACGATTCCCCTGGTGCTGGGGACGCTGATCGGAGTGTTCGAGTTGTACCGCGTGGCGGTGAAGGTGCAGACGGGCGCCGACTGGCCCGCGGCGGCGGCGCGGCTTCAGGAACGAGTCGTCGAATCGAACGCCTACCGTCGCCTGCAGGAAGTCTTTCCCGACCTGCCCGATTCGGAGGCGATGCGGGTGAACGTCGGGCGCATGGCGGGGAGGCTGGCCGAGCGAACGCTGGGCTATGCGGGAGCCGCGCTCGACCGCACGCTCGATTTCGTCTCGGGCGCGCTGGCGCTCATCATCGCCATCCTGACCTTCATCCTTGCCCTGTATTACTTCCTGGCCGACGGGCCGGCCCTGATCCAGTCGGCCGAGCAGCTCATCCCGGTCCAGGTCGATTATCAGAGGCACCTGCGCAAGAAATTCGACCAGGTGGTGCGGGCGGTGGTGCTGTCGACGTTCCTGGCCGCGATCGTTCAGGGAGTGCTGACCGCCTCGATGCTGTGGGTCGCCGGGTTTCACCGCTTCTTCATGCTGGCCGTGATGTCGACACTATCCGCCATGATCCCGCTGGCGGGAACGTGGCTCATCTGGGCTCCGTGTGCGGGGTGGCTGGCGTGGAACGGCGACTGGTTCACGGCCGGCGCGGTGGCCGCCTTCGGCATCGTGGTGATCGGGCTCGTGGATAACGCGATTCGCACGTGGGTCCTCAACAGCGACGCGCGGCTGCATCCGCTCCTGGCCTTCATCAGCGTGCTGGGGGGCTTGCAGATGATGGGATTGTGGGGCATGTTCGTCGGCCCTATCGTCGCGACCTGTCTGCACGCCCTCGCACAGATCTTCAACTTCGAGTTGAAGGAGTTCTCGCGCGACACGTTCGGCCGGAGAGCCTTCAGCGAGTCCGCGTTGAATGGCGAGGCCGAGATCGCCGTCACGCCGGCGACTGTCGCGCCGAACACCAAATAGATTCGCCAGGGACGACCGAATCGATGTGTCCCGAGTGTTCCACTCTATCGCTTCCCGTCGGCTGATTCCCGGCAGGAACGGCAACGGATGGCTGAGGGCGAGGCTTTGCGCGCCAAGGACGTCCGTTTTTGCGTCCAGCGCCGCTCCACTCCTGCCGATTCTGTCGGTTGCACACAAAACGCGCGACGGAGTGAAGCGGAAGCGCCTGGCGATGCGATACCACAATCAGGCGTGTGGACAGGTGACGGTGGGGCCATCGTCCGCGCGAGTCCCCTTCATCCGTACGTCGTCGCGAGCCGACCGGTCCGTCCCCAGCCCTTCGCGTGCTGTAGATCGCCCGTCCCAGGAATGCCGCGCATGGCCGACCCCTTGGCGATCACATTCGGCTTGCTCGCCTCCTCGGGCGACCCGCAATCCGTCGACCTGCTCATCGCGGCGCTCGACTCGGAAGATCCTGTCATCCGCCGCCACGCCACCTCGGCGATGTCGCGCCGCGGGTCGGGACGAGGGCTCATCGAAGTCATCCGCCGGCTGCAGATCCTCGATATCGAATCGCGGAACGAACTGACCGAGCACGCCAGCAAGCTGAGCGCCAGCCTGAAGCAATGCCTGCTGCACGGCGACGCCCAGCTGCGGCTCAACGCGCTGGAACTGACGCTTGCCAGCCAGGACTTCGACCAGATCGAGTCTTTGGTGACGCTGCTGCGCGATCGCGGCTGCGCCCAGCACGAGCAGGTCGCGCAGACGATCAACGCGCTGACCGACCTGCTGTTCGACCACATCCACCTTCAACCCTCCGCTCCCCCGCCCGGCGGACGCTACCTGCGGAACGCTCCCCAGGTCCGCTCCCGATACCTCAATGCCCTTGATGTCGGCGTTACCACGTACGCCAAGCTGGCCCTCCCAGAACCGTTGGTGCACGGCATCCTCGTGCTGGCCGAGCCCGAGCATCTGGCGGCCAAACGGTTGATGGCCAACCCCAGCCCCGAGTGCCGTGAACTGGCCCGGCGGCTGCTGATGACCGACACCCACCCCGGCGTGATGCGGCTGATCCTGGAATCGCTCTCGCGGAACTATCCGCTTCCTTCCACGCTCGACGCCATCGCGCGGCGCCGCGATGTCGAGTTCGTCACGACGCTGCTTCGATGGATACCCGAGCGGCCGACCGTCTTTCAGCAGAAGAACCTGAGAAACGTCACGAATCTCGTCTGGCTCGATGACAGCGGGAAGCTGCTTGAGCAGATTCCTCCCGGCCTGCAGCCGGCGCTCGTCACGTTTCTCAGCGCGACGGGCGTCTCGGGACCGCGCAAGATCGGCGTACAGGAATGGCTGGTGCGGCACGGAACGCCCGAAGGGCGCGGCGCCGCATCCGGCGTGCTGGACTTTCTCGATGACGCCTCCGTCCAGGGAATTCTCGAGGAAGGGCTCGAATCCCAGGACGCCGACGTGCAGGCCTGGGCGACCTCTCAGATCCGCCCGCACGCCGTCCCCAACGCCATGGCCATGCTCGTCGAACGGCTCGACAGCCCCCTCGCCGCCGTTCGCGAAGCCGCCCAGCAGGAACTCAGCGACTTCAGCCTCGAACGACTCCTCGATCTCTTCGAGCATCTCGACCACGAAGCGTGCCGCCGGGCGGGCGTCCTGCTCCGCAAGATCGACCCGCACTGCACGCGCAAGCTCGATCGCGAGTTGTCCCATGCGGTGCGGCGGCGACGGATTCGCGCCGCTCGGGCGACCCACGCCTTCGGCATGGCGAGCGAGGTGGCCCCCGCCCTGCTGATCATGCTCGACGACGACGACCCGCTGGTCCGCCGGACGGCGATCGAAGTCCTGGCCGATGTTCCGATGGTCGAAATCCAGGAGGTTCTCGTCGACCGCCTCAACGACGACAGCCCGCGCGTGCGGGACGCGGCCCGGAAGTCTCTGGAGCAATGGAACGAAGCGTACGGGGGCACACTGACGGCGAAGTAGGTGAACGGGACGGAACTCCACGCATCCAAGTCGCGATGCCGTCGCGTCGTCCGACGTCGGTAATCGTCTTGTGCTCCGCGAAAGGCGACCACGGCAGAACATCCAACGGACATTCGTCCCGACGCGGGCCATGCGGAGAGACAGCGATGCACTGGCAACACATGAAACTCGTATCACTCGAACCGCTGTTCCTGCTGGCCGCCCGGTCGGGATCGACCGGCAGCTTCAGCGCGTCGTGGGTCGTCGGGACGGCGGTCGCGGTCAGCATCGTGTGGCTCGTCATCTTCTATGGCGACCGCATCCGCGCCGTGATCCACGCGCAGACGAATCCGGTCGAAAACGTGTTTGACCGCCTGTGCGAAGCCCATCAGCTCGACCGGTCCGAGAAGGAATTCCTGACTCGCCTCGCCGAGAGCGAGCGACTGACGAAACCTGCGCTGGTGTTCGTCGACCCCGCCCCCCTGCGCCGGTCTGTCGACGGCGGGGGCGCCGCGTCGCCCGCCGCGTCATCACTGCTGAAGAAGCTGTTCGAGGCGACCCCGACGGCCTAGACACGGCCGCCTGCCAAGTCGGATCCATTTCTGTCGCAATCCGACTATCATCTCGGCGATCTCCTTCCCCCTCGCGCCAAACCCGAGGAAGGGCATCCCTGAGGTGGCAGCATGCTGATCGGCTATGTCAGTGACGAGCACTATTCCGCCCTGTGCGACGTGGCCGTCGTCCTCGAACGCGACGGCCGCATGACGCCCGCCCGCTCGCTGGCGAACGGCGCCCTCCTCGCCGACGTCTCCCCGGGCGACTATGACGTCACGCTGGCGAAAGCGGGCTTCGGATCGAAGCGCGTCCGCGTCGCGGTCGCCGAAGGCGCTCCCTACCAATTTCGGCTGCTGTCCGATCGACTGCTCGGATATGTCTGGCCGAAGTGGACGTTCAGCGGCGGCGAGGGAGAATACCGCGTCCACTCGGCGACACCCTATCGGCTTTCGCTGTGGCGGTACGGCGCCGAAAAAGAACAGATCCACGACTGGGGCTGGATCGACAATCACGGGCCTCGCACCACGATTCAGGTCACGCCGGACAGCGACTACGTCGGCACCGGCATCCAGTGGAACCGCATCGGATTCAAGTCGGTCTGGCATCATCAGAAGGTCGCCGCACCGGAGAAGTCCGGGCTCTACTGTTTCCATGCGAAAAACGAAGGGGGCGAGTTCTTCACGGTCCCGTGGATCGTGCAGCCGCGGAAACCAACGGCCCGCATCGCCGTGCTCCTCTCGAACGCCACGCAGAATGCCTACAACCCGTTTGGCGGCCGCAGCAACTACGTTAACCAGCGCGAGCTCCTGCCGACCCCCACCGTCTATTCACGGACCGACCTCGAGCGCTACACCAGCTCAAACGTCTGGCCGTTCGAGGAATGGGGCGCGCCGATCTCGTTCGATCGCCCCGAGCCCTCGGCCAGCATCCCGGAAGGAGCGAAGATCACCGACACCATCGAAGGCCGGCTGGCCTGTGCCTACGCAGGCGGGGATTGGCGACTCCTCGGCTGGCTTGAACGGGAGGGGTTCGCTTACGACCTCTACTCCGAAACCGAACTTCATTTCGATCGGCTGCCTCTCGACGAGTACGACGTGGTGATCCTGAGCAGCCACAACGAATACGTCACGCCGAAGATGTACTTCGCCCTCAAGTCATGGGTGCATGAGCGCGGAGGGCACCTGATGTATCTCGGCGGGTGCGCCTTCCTGTGCGAATTCGAGTTCCTCGACGAATACACCATGCGCTGCCGGCAGGAAGAACGTCACGATCTGCGCGGAGAAAGCGAGGCCTGCCTGACCGGGGTTTCGTATTCGCATGCAGGCTACCGAAGCGCTGCCCCCTATCGCGCGCTTGCGGCCGATCACTGGGCTCTGTCGAACACTGGCCTCAAAGCGGGCGACGTCTTCGGTCGGAACAACGTCAATGGCCGCGCCCCGGGCGGAGCGTCGGGACTGGAACTCGACAAGATCTCCGAGCACTCCCCTGCGAACCTTGTCCACCTGGCGAAGGGGATGAACCCGGACGACAGCGGCGCCGACATGATCGTCTACGAGACGCCGTCGAACGGCGCGGTCTTCTCGGTCGGCTCAATGAATTGGACGATGTCGCTTCCGGTCGACGACGCCTGCTCGCGGATCACGGCGAACGTCCTGCGACGGTTTCTCGGCTCATAGTAGCCCTCGGGCTCCGCATGAGGTTGAGCGTTTAGCATGACCGCTCTCGCAGAATAGCACGTCTCACGCACCGACGGCTTAACCTCAGGCGGAGCCTGAGGGCTACTTTCGATCCGCCGAGCGAAAGACGACCATGCTTGACGCGCGATCGGTCAGCCTGCACTCTGGGGCCCATTCGTCCTGGCGATGACCGGAGACGACCAGGTTCGACTCCCCTTCGCCCTTCGCCCGTCCAGGAGAGTTCGATGCGTCGCCTGCTGTGTGCGCTGCTGACTGGGCCGCTTGCCGTCTCGACCGTGTGCCTCGTCTTGTCAGTCCCTTCAGTCCGGGCCGAGGAGGACAAGGCTCTCGTCGCCCGCGTGACCGAGCCCGGAAAGCTCCCCGCGGATGCCCGCCTCGGCAAGCCGCGAGACCTCTACGACAAGTATCACCCGTGGGTTCCTCCCACCAACCTCAAGGCGTGGGAAGCCGAGGCCCAGAAGATCCGCGAGCGGGTCCTCGTCAGCCAGGGACTCTGGCCGATGCCGCCGAAGACCCCGCTCAACGCCGTGATCCACGGCAAGATCGACCGCGACGGATACACCGTCGAAAAGGTCTACTTCCAGAGCCATCCGGGACACTACGTCACAGGAAATCTCTACCGCCCGAAGAAGTCGGAAGGAAAGCACGCCGCCGTCCTCTGCCCGCACGGGCACTGGAAAAACGGCCGATTCTATGATGCAGGGGAAGGCGTCGACGGAGAACGGGCCGCGGCCGAGCAGATCAAGTCGGGAGCCGAGAAGTTCGAGAGCGGGGCCCGCTATCCGCTCCAGGCGAGATGCGTCACGCTGGCCCGCATGGGCTGCACCGTCTTCTTCTATGACATGGTCGGATACGCCGACAGCAAGGGGATCGACCACCGCTCCGGCCTGACCGACGCCGAGGCGGAACTGCGGCTGCAGAATCACATGGGCCTCCAGACGTGGAACTCGATCCGTTCCCTCGACTTCGTGTGCAGCCTGCCCGAGGTGGACGACAAGCGGATCGGAGTGACCGGAGCGAGCGGCGGCGGCACGCAGACCTTCATGCTGTGCGCGATCGACCCGCGCCCGGCCGCCGCATTTCCTGCGGTGATGGTCTCGGTCGACATGCAGGGGGGGTGCGTCTGCGAGAACGCCGACTACCTGCGGATCGGCATCAACAACATCGCCCTCGCGTCGCTGTTCGCCCCGAAGCCGATGGCGATGAGCGGGGCCGACGACTGGACGATCGACATCGAAAAGAAAGGCCTGCCCGAAATGAAGCAGGTCTGGTCGCTGTACGGCAAGGCTGAGAATGTCCACGCGAAGGCCTACCCGCAGTTCAAGCACAACTACAACCAGGTCGCCCGCGAGATGATGTATGGCTGGTTCAACGAGCATCTGAAGCTCGGGCAGACCGCCCCGATCGTAGAGAAAGACTTCAAGCCGGTTCCGCCGAAGGAACTGAGCGTCTGGAACGATGAGCACCCGGTGCCGAAGGACGTCAAGAACGCTGCCCAGCTGCGCGAGTACCTGACGGAGGTCTCGAAGAAGCAGTGGGAAGAGCTGAAGCCGACGACCCCCGAGAAGCTGAAGGAGTTTCAGCGCGTCGTGGGAACGGCCGCCCGCGTGATGCTGGATGACGGCGTGCCGGCGGCGGAAGATGTTGAATCGTCGCTGAAAACGATTGAACTCGACGAGAATCTGAAGGTCATCAAGGGGCCGATCGGCCGCAAGGGAGCGGGAGAGAAGGTGCCGTTCCTCGTAATCGTTCCGAAGAACTTCAACGGGACTGTGCTGGTCGGCTACGTCAAGAACAAGTCCATTGCTTCAATGTTCAAGGACGGAAAGCTCGACAAGGAATTGAGCTTCCTCGTCGACAGTGGCAACGCGTTTGCTTTGGTCGACCCTCTGTAGACGGGAGAGTTCGTCGAAGCCGGCAAAGAGCCGGCATACCCCAAAGTGCAGGAAGCGTTTCCCGGCTACACATTCTGTTACAATCGTCCGCTGTTGTCGCAGCAGGTGCACGACGTGCTGACCGGCGTTGCGGTCGCCAAATCGTTGCCGGGCGTGAAGCGGACGGTCCTCTTCGGTGGAATCCAGTCGCTGCTGGCCCGAATCGTGGCGGGCGACAAGGTCGACGATGCGTTGCTTCAGATTCGCGATCCGCTTCCGACGGCCACGGCCTCTTCGCAGGATCCGCTCTTCCTCCCCGGCGTGCTGAAGTACGGCGGCTGCTACGGCCTGGCGGCGGCGGCCGCACCCCACAAGCTGTTCTTCATGACACCGCCAGCAGGTTCTGATCCTGGACTTGAGGCCTTGAAAACGGCGTATTCGCAATCGAAGAGTCCGCTGACCAGCGATGGGCCGCCGAGCAAGGAGAAGTTCCTCGAGCGGTTGAAAGCCGATTGACCAGTCGGCTGGACCACCGCCAACGAAAAAGGGCGGACCCGGCAACGGGGCCTGCCCTTATGAGACGAGAGTGGTTATTGATTCGGCACCCAGGCTGCTCAAAGCCGCAGCCTGGGTGCTGTCGTTTGATCGTCCGTCAGTCGGCGGTTTCGTCGAAGACCTGGGCTTCCAACTCGCGGACGTTGTATTCGACCGCAACGATCGTCATCCGCTGCTCGGAACCATCGGGGCTGACGACTTCCGCCGGAAGGACCAGTCGACCGTTTTCGAGCGGGACGCGAAGCGAGAACCGACCGTCGGAATTCAGGTTCACCTTCTGATGGAGCGCCTTCACCTCGGCCCGCGGATGCGTCTGCCCCGAGAGGACCAACTCGGCCTGAACGTTGAGTCGCCATTCCGAGGACGCCGGCTCGTGGCTGGTTTCACCCGACCGGACGTCGAGGGCGTGGCGGGCCGCGGACACGCTCTTCGGAATCAACTGGTCGGCCGTGTTGCGGCGGTGTCCCTTCTCTCCGCTGATTCCGGTGACGCCATTCACTCCCTGCGCGGTCCGATTGAGACCGTGACGGTCGCCACGGGTCGCCCCCCGCTCGGGAGCCAGCGTCACCGGCGATGAGTGGAGCAGCGTGTGAAATTGTCCGTTCGGAAGCCGGTAGCCAATCTCCACCACCGAACGCCGGCCGGGCTGGCTGTTGCGGACGAACCAATGCCCTTCGTCGAGGTCGATCGTCACATCCCCGGACCGCAGCCGCGACGACCCGCGTTCGTCATCGCCCGACACGTCGAAGATCCGCAGGACCGCCACGGCCGACCGCCACTGCGCTCCCAGAGATGCGCGAGCCCGCTCGCGGGTGGACTGCGAGATCGACCAGTTCACATGGATCCAGCGGGAGTCATACCCCTCGACCGAAACCTCATCCTGAATTGTCGCCTGACGTTCGGGAATGATCTCGGGCGGCGCCTCATCTCCCGACCGCCGCCGACGGGCCGCGTCAGACTTCCGGACCGCCGCCGACTTCGTCGAATCCATGGCTTGGGCACGAGTGCGGCGCGAAGCCGACGACGGTGCCGCAGGGGCCGTCGAATGGCCATTCCGCGCAGGCTGGTGTGAATGCGTGGGCCGCGAAGTCGACCGATCCGTGTCCCGAACCGGACGGCGGGAATGAAAATTCCTCAAGATCGCATGAACGAGTTCCTCCTTGTTCATATCATGCCACCCCGCGATCCGGTCGCGGCGGGCCATTGTTTCCAGTTCTTTCCGCGTGTGCGTCCTCAAGACATCCGCCGTCATTGAATGCTCCGAAACTTCTGCCGCAAACGCGGTTTCCTAGTGAAACCTCGCCTCGGCGGGGGGCGGTCGTCCCTGACACGCGGGTTGGGGGATTTAGGATTTAAGATCGAAAGGGGTGAGAAGAAGCGGTCAGTCATCAGTAGAGACGGAAAGGAGAACGATTTCCCCACCGCCCTCGGTCAAACCGGCAAATTGCGCTCCGGATTAGCCCCGCGTATTTCTCTCGATGGCAGAGCGCGCAACGTCCACGCGTCGTCGGAGCGACTCTGTCATCAGTACGCGGAATTCGTCGCGTTTGTTGCGAGAATCTGGAAGTTTGGACGAGAAAGGATCCGAGGACCGGGCGGGAAATCCTGGCGAGTATCACGGATCGTTCTCTTAATTCTTAGGACGCTCAGAACCAATGTTCAAGCGTGGCTCTGAGCGAGAGAACGCGAGTAAGCAAAATCCTGAGGGCAAAGCGAGAATATCCAGCGACACAATACTGAACAAAAGATACTTGCATACAAGGCAATTGATGCAAGACTGATCTTGCCAGATCGTCGCTTCTGGATATGACTCCGCTCAAAATCGCGCCGATCGACGGAATGAAGGCAGTATTCGGATGGAAACGACGCTTCACCGGCAGTTGAAAACGCTCTATGCGGGGACCGACGCGCAGGAAGTGCAGATCGAAGGATTCCGGATCGATGCGGTGAAGGGGCGACAGCTGATTGAAGTCCAGTGCGCTTCGCTCGGAGCCCTCCGTGACAAGCTCCGGACGCTGCTCGAGAGCCATAAGGTTCTCGTGGTGAAGCCGCTGGCGTCACGCAAGCTTCTAGTCAACCGCGAGTCGCGTGCGGGGGCCACGCTGTCGTCCCGCTACAGCCCCGTGCGTCAGAGTCTCTTCTACGTCTTTGACGAACTCGTCCACTTCTGCAATGTCTTCCCGCACCGCCGCCTGACGCTTGAAGTCGTCCTCGCCGTCTGGGAGGAGCACCGCATTCCGCGCAGAAGAGTCCGTCGCTTCCGCCCGCAACACACAGTCGTCGATCGCGTCCTGCAGCAGGTTGAGCGGACGGTCTCGCTCCGCACCGTTCGCGACCTGGCCGACCTCTTGCCCAGCGACCTTCCGCTCGAATTCACGACGCAGGAGCTCGCGGCCGGGGCGGGCGTCCCACGATGGCTGGCGCAGAAGGCCGCCTATTGCCTGCGGAAGACAGGAGCCGTCGAACTCATCGGCAAGCGCGGACACGCCCTGCTCTACCGCCGCCTCGTCGCGGCTCGTCGTCGCAAAGCGGCCTGAAAATAGTCCAGCGGCATCCGGCTAAGACGGATCGACGGCATACTCTTCGAGCGTCGCCAGGTCGACGAACTCCAGCGCCGAGATGTGCGTGGCGGCCAGCACGACCTGCGGCGCCGCACCTGCCTCCCACGCTTCCTTCCAGCGTTCGACGCACACGCACCACTGGTCGCCCGGCTGCAATCCCGGGAACCCGAACTGCGGGTTTGGCGTCGACAGATCGTTCCCCTGGCTCTGTGAAAACTCGAGGAACTCCTCGGTCATGCGAGAGCAGACCAGATGCAGTCCACGATCCTCCGCTCCCGTGTTGCAGCACCCGTCCCGGTAGAAGCCGGTTCGCGGCTCCATCGAGCACGTCTGAAGTGGAGTTCCCAGAACGTTGCGGGCCTTGCCAGCCATGGACGGGATCTCTCAAAGGCAGCGGGCAGGTCGATCGCTTGCCGCAAATCTGTCGGCCAGCCACGACGCGGTTTCTGCCTCGGATCTTACCTCGCGGCACTCCCCGCACAACTCAAATGCAAATGCAGTGGAGGTAATCAGCTCAGTCTGCGTTTTCTGTGTAAGAAAGCGTCGGGAGCGGAGCTTTATCCTTTTGCGGAATCCGTTTGAACCTTTAGCGCGCTAACTGCGTATTCCTTGAGACCCCGTGGAGAGTTCGTCAGCGCTTTCGATGGGCGCAACCGTAGGAATGCGGTTTGCATAATCAGAACCGCTGTCCGAAGGAAGTGTTCCCGAACTCTCGAAAAAAGACACCTCGGGCCACTCGATTCAAAGGCTCAAATCGCCACAAAGTGCCGCAAAATAACGCATTACAGATGATAGGCGGATTTCGCCGGGTTTTCTTCGACAGCTCGTATCAGTCCTCGCCCCGCGCACTCTGGTCGTTTTGGACACAATTGTTAGGGCGCGAACCAATTTTCCTCGGCCTGTGTCCTCCGATTTCCCTGACCTTTGATCTCTTGAACAAAACCACAGATCCTTGTCACACCAAACGATGTAAAATTTGCGTTATTTAGCGTGCGAAATTTCAAACGGTTTCCGATCAGTTTCGTATCTCCTGATGACAGATCGGTGCTCCTGACCAGGGATCGCGGGCCAACAGAAGTACCGATTGTTTCAGGCCAATGACTGCCGCTGTGCGCCATTCCTCTGCCTGACTTCATCGATGTTCGGCGTTACAGAAAGGATGGAGTATCATGGTCCGCAATCCCCGTGCACATGCCGCCCGCGACCAGAAGTCGCGACAAAAGCCCGCAGCCACCGCTCGGGTTCCTGCCTCCTATTCCCGGTCGCACGCTGCCGTCAACCCGGCCGTTTCCAAACCGGCGACGCTGCTTCCGCGTCTTGAATTCCCCCTCGCTTCGGACGACGCGTCCGAGGACCAGCCGGAATTCACGCTCGGCCCCTCCGAGTCGCCGAATTCGGATCAGACGGTGTTCACCACCGAGCAGTTGAGCCGCAAGTACAACGTCTCGACGAAAACCGTCGACCGATGGCGCGCCCGCGGCCTTGTGGGCACGCAGATCGTCGTCGGGAATCGTCGCCGCATCGGCTTCCTCGAAACCGACGTCGAGCGGTTCGTCGCCGATCACGCGGATGAAGTCGAGCGCGGGTCGCGATTCAGCCAGCTCACCGAAACCGAGCGGGCCCGCATCGTCGACGAAGCGCGTCAGTTTGCCCGCGAAGGCTCGTCGTCCGGCGAAGCGATCCGTCGCGTCGCCGCCAGTGTCGGCCGTTCGGTCGACGCGGTGCGTCAGACACTGCGTAATCATGACCGCGACAACCCCCAGGAGGCTGTCTTCCCGTTCGCCTTTTCGCCCACCACGGATGACATGAAGCGCGAGATCTATCGTCGATTCCGCCTCGGAGCGTCGCGAGACGATCTGGCGCGGGAATACAGCCGGCCTCGTGCCGGCATCGACCGCATGATCGCCGAAGCGCGGCTCGAGTCGCTCATGAACGAGCCGATCGACTACGTCGACAATGCCCTCTTCCATCGTGCCAATGCCGCGGCGGTGATCCTCGGCCCCGAGCCGACCCCGGCCCGTACCCGGATCGCCAAGCCCCCCGCAGGCCTGCCGCCGTACCTGGCCAGCCTGTATGCGGTGCCGCTGCTGACGGCCGAGCAGGAGGCCTACTACTTCCGGAAGATGAATTACCTCAAATCGCGTGCGAAGAAGCTCCGCGACCGGCTCAATCCGGAAACGGTGACCGACGAGCAGCTCGACCAGTTGGAAGAACTGCTCCAGCGGGCGGGCGAGGTGAAAGACATCCTCATCCGCAGCAACCTGCGGCTCGTCGTCTCCATCGCGAAGAAGAACATCCGTCCGGGACATGACTTCTTCGAGATGGTCAGCGACGGCAACATGTCGCTCATTCGCGCCATCGAGAAATTCGATTACAGCCGCGGCTTCAAGCTGTCGACTTACGCGACCTGGGCCATCCGCCGTAACTTCGCGCGGTCGATTCCGGCCGAGCACACTCACCACGACCGTTTCCGCACTGGCAGCGACGAGCTGTTCAAGGACTCGCACGAGGACAACTCGAGCGAGTTCCAGCAGGTCAGCACGCACAACCAGCAGCATGCGGCCCTGATGACGATCCTCAAGAAGCTGCAGGACCGAGAACGCGACATCCTCGTCGCGCGATACGGTCTCACGCAGGGTGCGGAGCCCCTCACTCTGGAAGAGGTCGGTCAGCGATTCGGTGTGACCAAAGAGCGAATCCGGCAGCTCGAAACGCGTGCGCTGGTGAAGCTCCGCAGCATCGCCGAAGAAGAGAAGCTCGACATCCCCGGCATCTGATCGAACGCAAGTTCGAGATCAATCCTCTGCGGTCTCAAGCCGCCCGCAACCGAAAGGTTGCGGGCGGCTTTTTCGTTTCCCCCTCGGGCCCGCACAGCACCCGACTGCGGCGTCCCAGCGCGACCGAGAACCCACTCCGACATCGACGGCCTGTGAATCCACCGCAGATTTCGATGGTACGCATACATGTGATCGTTAGAAGACCATTCGAGCGTTGAGGCACCGCTCCAGACTGCCACCAGTCCAGTAAGCCTGACGCCCTCAAGCGTTCTTTCCACCGATCGGGCTTGCCCAATCGCGACCGACACGCCACAACTCACGGAAACGCGACCGCCGTCCATTCGATAGAAGCCCGACTTTCGTCTGCATCGTGAAAATTGATTCTCCGCTTCCCCTGAACTTTCCCGCTTCCAACCTCGTTTCCTGCGTTAATTGACGAGGGAGACCTTCGTGGTTTGGCTCTGACCTTCAACCTTGAACCCTCGACCTTCAACATCCCCCTCACACGCGGGGAATCGCCACTTGTCGCTCCCTGCGAACCCTTCGCGGTCTTCGCGTCAGATGCTCTCGTTGATCGACTTCGTTGAACCTCACCTCTGCTCCATGACCTCAACGCGCTGAGATTCCCATGGAAAATGCCGGCAATGCCGTCCGTGTCCTCCTCATCGAGGACAACCCGCTCCATTCGAAACTCGTCGAGAAGCTTCTCGAAGAGTCGAAGGCGCCGGACTTCCAGGTCACGACGGTCACCACGCTGGCCGAAGGCCTGGCCCGCATCCGCACGCGAGAGCACGACATTGCCCTGCTCGACCTGACGCTTCCCGACAGTCAGGACTTCGCGACGTTCCTGCGGGTACGGGCCGAGAATCCCGACCTGCCGGTCGTCATCATCACCGGCACCGACGACCTGAAGCTCGCGGCTCGGGCGGTCGAATCGGGAGCGCAGGACTTCCTCGTCAAAACCAATCTGCAATCGGGACCGCTGATCCGGGCGCTCCGGTATTCCATCGAACGCACCCGCGTCCGCGACGCCGAGTGGAACTCGCCGATGTTCCGCCTGGCGCAGCGGCAATTCCTCAAAGCCGCCCAGTTGATGTCGCTGGACGACAACATCCGCCAGCGGCTCCTCTTCCCGCAGCGGACGCTTGTTGTGTCGTTCCCGTTCCGCCGCGACAAATACACCGAAGTCGAAACCGTCTTCGGCTACCGCGTGCAGCACGTCCTCACCATGGGTCCCACCAAAGGGGGTATTCGCTACCACCAGGATGTCGGACTCGGCGAGACCTCAGCCCTTGCGATGTGGATGACCTGGAAGTGCGCCCTGATGCACCTGCCGTTCGGCGGGGCGAAAGGGGGCGTCCGCATCGACCCCACCGTCCTCACGAGTCACGAGCTGCAGCGTCTGACCCGCCGCTACGCGTCGGAAATCATGACGATGATCGGCCCCGACAAGGACATCCCCGCCCCTGACCTCGGCACGAACGAGCGGGTCATGGCGTGGATCATGGATACCTACAGCCAGCAGATGGGGTACGCCGTCCCCGAGGTCGTCACCGGCAAGCCGGTCGTCCTCGGCGGGTCCCCCGGACGCAGCGAAGCGACCGCCCGCGGCCTCACGTACGTCGTCCAGCGGGCCGCCGCCAATCTCAAGATCGACCTGACGAAGTCGACCGCCATCGTGCAGGGGTTCGGCAACGTCGGCGGCAACGCCGTGAAGTTTCTGGCCGAGGCCGGCCTCAAGATCATCGGAGCCAGCGACGTCTCGACCGGCATCTACAACCCGAAAGGGCTCGACGTCAACGCCCTGTTCGCTTACGCGAAGCAGCACAAGGTGCTCAAGGGCTTCGCCGGAGGCGAGGCGATGAGCAACGCCGAGCTCCTCGAGCAGAAGTGCGACATCCTCGTCCCGGCCGCGCTGCAGAACCAGATCACGGCCGAGAACGCCGACCGCATCAACTGCCGCCTGCTGGCCGAGGGCGCCAACGGTCCGACGACCCTCGAAGCGGACGAGGTCCTCAACAAGAAGGGCATCGCGAGTCTGCCGGACATCCTCGCCAATGCGGGGGGCGTCACGGTCTCGTACTTCGAGTGGGTGCAGGATACGCAGAATTACATGTGGACGCTGGATGAAGTCAATTCGCGGCTCCATAAACAGATGGTCGACGCCTACGAGCGGACGCGAACGCGCTCCGAGCGGCAGGGAGTCGACATGCGGACCGCCGCGATGATCGAAGGGATTGAGCGGGTCGCCGCCGCCAAGTTGGCCCGCGGCCTGTTCCCGTGAGACCCGCAGTACAAGCCCCATTGGGCTCGCCGCGGTGGTGAAATGACTGACCAGCGACGAGCGGGTGGGGTATCGCGAGAACAAGCGAGAGACGTCGCTCCACAGGATCCGCGCCTCGTTCGTTCCATAGTAGGACACATCCCTGTCAGGGAGGGGATGGGGGTGCGAGTCCCTCACGGGGTCGCCCTCCGCGCGGGCGGACCTTAAAGTAGCCCTCATGCTCCGCATGAGGTTAAGCCTTCAACCAGCAAGCAACGGACTCGCGAGCGATTCGGAAGGACAATGCCTTCCCGGACGGCCGCATCCTGCCGTTCACATCCGTGGTTCTTCCTCCCGTTTTCCTCGTAAGGCTTAACCTCATGCTCCGCATGAGGGCTACTTTCAAGTCATTCCGTCTCTCGCCCAACTCTCCGAATGCCCGCGTTCGCGTTTCACCTCGATGCCACCGACCCCGTCGGCGCCCGCGCCGGCCGCTGGACCACCCCGCACGGCGTCGTCGACACCCCCGCCTTCATGCCGGTCGGAACCGTCGCCTCGGTCAAAGGGCTGCTCCCGGAGCAGCTCAAAGCCGTCGGCGTGCAGATGCTCCTCGGCAACACCTATCATCTCGCCCTGCGGCCCACCGCACAGGTGGTGGCCGACATGGGGGGGCTGCACCGCTTCATGGGCTGGGACGGCCCCATCCTCACCGACAGCGGCGGCTTCCAGATCTTCAGCCTCGCCAAGCTCACGAAGCTCGACGACCAGCGGGCCGTCTTCCGCTCGCACATCGACGGCAGCCAGTTCGAGCTCTCTCCCGAAGACGCGATGCACATCCAGGAGCAACTCGGCGCCGACTGCATCATGTGTCTCGACGAGTGCCCCCCGCACGGCGTCTCCAGCGAAGTCCTCCTCGCCGCCGTCGACCGCACCACCCGCTGGGCCGCCCGCTGCCGCGAATCCCATCGCCGCACCGACCAGGCCCTCTTCGGCATCGTCCAGGGTGGTACCGACGCCGCCCTCCGTGAGCGCTCCGCAAAGGCACTCCTTCCGCTCGACTTCCCCGGCTACGCGGTCGGCGGACTGAGCGTCGGCGAAGAGCCCTCGCTGATGTACTCGACGCTCGACGTCACCACCCTGCACCTCCCGCGCGACCGCCCGCGCTATCTCATGGGAGTCGGCCGTCCGATCGATCTCATCGAAGGAGTCCTTCGCGGGATCGACCTGTTCGACTGCGTGATGCCCACCCGCAACGGCCGCAACGCCATGGCCTTTACCAGCCGTGGCCCGGTGAAGCTTCGCAACCTGAAGCATCAGCGAGACCCCGCCCCGCTCGACCCTGAGTGCGACTGCATCGCCTGCACGCGGTTCAGCCGCGCCTACCTGCGGCATCTCTTCATGGCGGGCGAAATGCTGGGTCCGATACTGACTTCGCTGCACAACATCGCCCACTATGAGCGGCTGATGTGCGACCTCCGCCGCGCTATCCTCAAGAACCGCGCGGCGGACTTCCGCGAGGCCTACATCGCTTCGCAGAAGCCCGCCGACTGAGGGGCGTCTTCCGCTCCAGTTGAGAACGAAGGCGTTCGCGACGGACGGCAGATGAACCGTCCAAATCCTTTTCTCGGCGCTTCCGTATTGTCGCGGAGCGAAAGACAACCATGGGGGAGTCCTCGCTCAGGCCATCACCGCAATTCGGTCCCTTTGGCCGAAGTCTGTTGGATAGGGCTGCTGATGACGACCGGGATCTGGACCTGCGGCTGGCCGGGATCATTGGTCCGGATGTTGACGACGTCCCGCACGGACTTGTTGTCCGAACCCGCAACGAGATGCACCTGCAGCTTGACCACCGGCCGGCCGTCGAGGTCGTGCGTGGAATCGAGCACCGTCGCTTCGACCATGCCCGTTGAGGACTTCGCTCCGAGGACCACCAGCGGCTGCCCTGCCTGACCCGTCACAGTCACTTCCTTTGGCTCGATGATCAGCCCGGACGCCGCAGGGAACGTGATCTGGGCCGGATCGACCTTCAGGTTCGCTTCGGCCGTGAATGTCGGCTTCTCCGGCCCTTGGATCAAGATGGGAACCTGAAGCACTTTGTACGTGGGGTCGTTGGTGCGGACGTTGATCAGGGCCCGCGTGCGGCCCGGCGGAACGGTTCCCGCGACGGTCACCTTCAGCGTGTGCTCGGTCAGCTTCTCACGGGTCTCGGACCGGGCGACTTCCGCTTCGATGAACGGCGAGGACGTCTTGACGTCAACGATCTTCAGCCCCTGACCGCGGTCGTCGACGATGGCGACTTCCTGCGTCGTCGGCTCGGTTCCGAGCTGGTAAAACGCGAGAGCCCGCGGGCGGATGCTCACCTGCTTCTCCGGCAGGATCATCTTGAAGGCAAGCTCCACCGGCGGTTGCTCGACGGGTGTCGCCCCTTGCGGACGCTCCTCGAACTTCACCCGCACCGTGAAGTCCTGCGGCCCCGTATTCTGGCTGGCGGTCTGCACGCGGAGATGGAACGAACCGGTTTCTCCCGGAGCATAGTCCCGCTTCTCCAACCGCGGGTTCAGGCACCCGCAGCTCGGCTGCAATTCGGTGACGTGGATCGGGTGCTGTCCTACATTGCGGAACGTATAACGGGCCGTCACTTCCGGCATCGGGGGAATTGGCCCCAGGTTGACCTGATACTGCTCGAACGCGAGCGAGTTCGCTGAACTCCCCGGCGCGATCAAAGCGGGCCGCAACGGCAGACCCGACGCCGCCAACGCACCCGCAAACGGAACCAGCGTCGCCGCACACAACGCCGATCGAACCCATCGGGGAACGGTCAACACGGCGTTGACGGGCGGAGCTGAAGAAATGCCTGCGGGCGAACGAGCCGAAGCGTCCGAGGGGACAGTCACGGAACTCTCCGATCAGGATCGGCGGGAAGTGAAGGATGGCCGTCGAAGTGAGGAATGCGCGGACGCATTGACGCGCCGGGCGAACCAGCCCGATCGGCTGGAGCGGCTTCGACGGAAGTGGAAATGGTGGAAATTCGCGAGAACTGCCGGAAAAGGCAGAGAAGGGGACGCGGCTTGTATCAGGGCTCGTCGAAACGAGCAAGAGGAACCACGGGACCGCGAAACTCGTCTCTTCATTCGCGGGGAATCGCGGTATTCGCCGGAGGTCTTCGCGTCCTTCACCCGCTACCTGAGTCGATTCGCCGGGCGTATACTCGCGGGCGTCTCCACCTCCTCTGAACCTTCCTTCGAGAGCGCTCCTCATGTCCGAATCGTTCCGTCCCTCGCGACGCGAGTTTCTCCAGGCAGCCGCCGCAGGTGTCGGTGCGGCCGCTATCGCTCCGCTCGTGCCCGGTTCGCTGTTCGCCGCGGACGGGGCGAAGGATCCGTACGCGGGTCTCAAGATGGGCATCCAGAGTTATTCGCTCCGCGGATACAAGGATCCGAAGGTCGCTCTCGAACACACGAAGAAGCTGGGCCTGAAGTACTGGGAATCGTTCCCGGCGCACGTTCCGGTCAACTCGGTGCCGAAGACGTTGCAGGAACAGAAGGCGATGCTGAAGGACGCCGGCGTGGAGCTGGTGGCCTACGGCGTGCTCAGATTCGACGCCAACGAAACGACCGCCCGGCAGTACTTCGAGTTCGCGAAGGCGATCGGCATCGTTTCGCTGAGCGCCGACCCGAAGAAGGACAAAGAGACGTTCGACCTGCTCGACAAGCTGGTGGCCGAGTCCGACGTGGCGATCGCCATTCACAACCATGGCCCCGGGGCGATGTACGACAAGATCAGCGACGTCGAGACGTGGGTGAAGGACCGTCATCCGAAGATCGGCGCGTGCGTCGACACCGGGCACTATCTCCGCAGCGACGAAGATCCGGTCGAAGCCATCGAGCGGCTCGGCAAGCGGGTCTTCGGCGTCCATCTCAAGGACGTGAAGACGATCGAGAAGGACGGCAAACGGGAGAAGAAATTCACAATTGCGGGGGAAGGAGACCTGAAGGTTCTCGAGTGCCTCAAGGCGCTCAAGAAGCTCAATTACCAGTACTGCCTGGCGATCGAGTACGAAGAGAACCCACAGAACCCGCTGGCCGACATCGAAGCCTGTCTGAAGCACGTCCGCGAACAGGCCGCGAAACTGTCGTGATTGCGATGCTGACGTGAAGAGTGGAACCACGGAATACACGAAATACACGGAAATGAAAGAGAGCAAGCGCTATTGAATTTGCGTGTGGGACGCACTTCGACGCTTCGGCTTCGTCATGTTTTCCGTGTATTCTGTGTATTCCGTGGTTCCTTCTTCTGGTTTTCTGCAACCTCACCGCGGCCGCTTGAGCGTCATGAGCGTGCGGGTCGCATTGCGGCGCAGTTCGTCGTTGGGAACTTCGCGGGCGATCAGTTCGCACAGCGCGATCGACTCGGCGCCGCGATGCGACTCGATGAGATGCAGCACGCGGTGGAAGCGGCGGATGTCTGAATCGAGATAGCGAGGGGTCCGATCACCCCATTGCAGGATCCGACGGGCGCGCGACCGGACCTCTGCCGAAGGGGACTGACGAACGAGTGCGGTCAGCGAGGGGCGTGCCAACTCGCGAAGTTTCTTGAGTTCCTCGGTGGCCCGGTGACGAATCGCCGAGTCGGGGTGGTCGAGTTCGCGGATCAGGACTTCAATACGCCCGCGCTCGGGGGGCATGATCTGCCGACGCGTCCGCTCGAGCAGCCACGCGAAGGAGGAATCGGCGGTCCGCCGCACCCGATGCATGGCTCCATACGCGACGCCGGCGGACCCCGCCGCCAGTTCGTCCCACGTCTGCTGGCGCAGCAATTCCGTGAGTGCCGTCGCGCCGTCCGCCGGCACAATGGCGCCGGAGATGCCCCATACGATGGCCGTGCGGTCGAGGCTGCCGGTTGCCAACTGCCGTCCATCGGGGGAGAAAGCGACGCTCGAAACGGCCCCCGAATGCGCTTTCCAGCGGAGCATTTCGCGACCGGTGCCGACTTCCAGGACCCGCAACGTGCCGTCCTTTTCTCCCAAAGCCAGATAGATTTCGTCCGGGGAGAAGGTCGCTGCCAGGATCCGTGTGGACGAAGGACGTGTCAGCACGGTCTCACCCGTGGCGACCTCCCATAGAACGATACTCCCATCAAGGTAGGCGGCAGCCAGCGTCCGGCTGTCCGGAGCGAATCGAATGATCCCTGGCTGGCCTTCACCGCCCCGCAATCGATGACGCTCGCGGCCCGTCGCGACGTCGATCAGCCGCAGCGTCGCGTCGTTGAAGCGGCTGGTCGCCGCCATCAACTCGCCGCTGGGCGCCAATTCGGCCGCGTAAGCCACCGGCGTCGGAAAGCGGCGCGACTCCTCTCCGGTTTCCGCGCGGTTCCACCGCACCACATCGCCTGCTCCCGCAGGGGCGCGAATCGCCAGCGTTGCCGAGTCCTCAAGAAACACCGGCCGTCCGATGCCGCCCGCGAACGATGCCACGCTCTTTCCCGCCGCCATCGACCAGACATCGATGCCGCGATCGGTCTCGCTCCCCGAAGCCGCCAGCCATCGGCCGTCGGGCGAGAAACACATTCCCGCAAGAGACGTCGTCCCCACGTTCCATTCGATTGCCGAGCGCCGTGCCAGGTCGACGAGGTGAATCGTGCGAAGCGCAGCGGGGTCACCTGGCTCTCCCCGCACCGCCAGCGTCTTTCCGTCAGGAGAGAACAGGACTTCACGAACGCTGTCCAGCACGACGTCGACCCGGCTGTTCGGCTCGGCGTGGTCGTCCTGCCCATTCGGCCGTTTGCCCACCTTCAGCACGAGATCGGGCTTCTTCGCCTCGGACGTCCCTTCCTCGGCCGTCGTCCGGAGCAATGTTCCACCGGGCAGGCCGAGATCCGCGACCCACGCCGTGACCACGCCCGCAAGCAGGGTTCGTCGACTCATGCTTCGTGAAGAGCGACTCGGCACGGAATCCAGCTCGCGGTGCCCGACGGTTGATACGGGAATCAGCGTTCGCACTGTTCTTCGATGCATTCCGCGGCGTATTCTATCCCGAAATCTGCGTGCGGTTCGCCTTTTCGCCGACCTGGCACCGAGGCCTCGAAGCGATTCGCCCTTCTTCCGTTGAGCTCCCTCATGCCGTCCCCCGAAAAGAGCTCGTCACCCCGGAAGAAATCGAGCATTCTCCGGGGGCACCTGCCGTTCGAGCATGAGACGGCGCTGTTCCTGTTGGTCAGCGTCTTTGACGTCCTGATGACGTATTTCATGCTCCGCAGCGGGCGGTTCTATGAGGCAAACCCCGTCGCCCGGTTCTTCATCAATCACTGGGGGCCACGGGGGATGGTGTATTTCAAGTTCGCGGTCGTCGCCTTCGTCTGCATCCTGACGCAGATCATCGCGACGCGTAAACCCATTCTGGCCGAGCGGGTTCTGCAGTTCGCGACGGTCATCGTCTCGTGCGTCGTCGTTTACAGTCTGATCCTGTTCGTGCGGCACACGGGCGGTGCCGAGTTGTGAATCGCATGTCCGTTCGCTGATCAATCACGCGAGAAGGCGAGGAACGCTTGTCTTCGCCGCGCGAATTGCGAAAATTCATCCAGACCCGCCTGCCGCTCCGCGCGTCCCATCCCACCCCCCTGTCGATTTTTGCCAGGCCGTTCCGCCCCGGCTTCTCCCCTCTCTGGTTCCCTCTGCTCCATGTCGACTCATTACATCATGACCATCGAGGGCCTCACGCGGCTCTACGATGAAAAAGAAGTTCTGCAGGACATCTGGCTCTCGTTCTACCCTGGAGCCAAGATCGGCGTCCTCGGCAACAACGGCTCCGGAAAGAGCACGCTGCTGCGGATCATGGCGGGAGAAGACAAGGACTTCCTGGGGTCGGTGCGGCCCGCCAAGAACATCAAGATCGGCTACTTCCCGCAGGAACCGCGGCTTAACCCCGAGCAGACGGTCGAAGAGTGCGTGCAGGAAGCAGTCGCCGAGTCGCGGGCGATTCTGGACCGCTACAACGACGTCAACATGAGGCTCGGCGAAGACCTCTCGCCCGAGGAGATGGAAGAGACGCTCGAAGAGCAGTCGAAGCTGCAGGACAAGATCGACCACGCGAACCTCTGGGAGCTCGACCGGACGGTCGAAATCGCGATGGACGCGATGCGGCTCCCCCCGGGCGATGCGAAGATCGAGAAGCTCTCCGGCGGCGAAAAGCGCCGCGTCGCCCTCTGCCGGCTGCTGCTCCAGAATCCCGACCTGCTGCTGCTCGACGAACCGACGAACCACCTCGACGCCGAGTCGGTGTCGTGGCTCGAAAAGTTTCTCGATGGCTTCGCGGGGACCGTCGTCGCGGTGACGCACGATCGCTACTTCCTCGACAACGTCGCGGGCTGGATCCTCGAGATGGACCGCGGCCGCGGCATTCCGTTCGAGGGAAACTACACGTCCTGGCTCGAGCAGAAGCAGGCCCGGATGGCGGTCGAGGAAAAGAAGGAATCGAAACGGCAGAAGACCCTCAAGCGCGAGCTGGAATGGGTCCGGATGTCGCCCAAGGCGCGGGCCACGAAGAACAAGGCCCGTCTCGAACGCTACGAACAGCTGGCCCACCAGGAATACGACGCCCGCGAGGACGCCGCCGACATTCAGATCGCCACCGGGCCCGAGCTTGGCCAGTTGGTGGTGCGGGCCGAGAAGCTGACCAAGGCCTTTGGCGACCGAGTCATATTCGAGAACCTCAGCTTCGACCTGCCGCGCGGCGGCATCGTCGGCGTGATCGGCCCCAACGGAGCCGGCAAGACGACGCTGTTCCGCATGATCATGGGAATCGAGCAGCCGACCAGCGGAACGATGCGCGTCGGCGAGACCGTGAAGCTGAGCTACGTCGATCAGAGCCGCGACGCGCTCGACCCGTCCAAGTCGATCTTTGAAGAGATCTCGGGCGGGCACGACCAGCTCGATATCGGCCACACCCGCATCCACGCGCGGGCCTACGTCGGCCGGTTCAACTTCAAGGGAACCGACCAGCAGAAGATGGTCGGTCAGCTTTCCGGTGGTGAACGCAACCGCGTCCACCTCGCCAAACTGTTGCGGTCGGGCGGCAACCTGCTGCTGCTCGACGAACCGACGAACGACCTCGACGTCGACACGTTGCGGGCGCTCGAAGAAGGGCTCCAAAACTTCGGCGGCTGTGCGATGGTCACCAGCCACGACCGCTGGTTCCTCGACAAGATTGCCACGCACATCCTGGCGTTCGAAGGGGACAGCACCGCGGTGTGGTTCGAAGGGAACTACAAGATGTACGAGATGCAGCGTCGCGAGCGGCTCGGAGCCGACGCCGACCGCCCGCACCGCGTGGCGTACAAGCCACTCAAGCGGTAGTCGCCAAAGCGGTCGAGTTGGCTGTCAGCCTTAAGTGTGACACGAGACTCCGTCTCGTGAAACGGCGTCGCGGAACGAAGATCCATCCCATGCGAATCGATTCACATGGGATGCGTTTACGGACCACTCCACGCGAATTCACGACATGGAATGTCGTGCCACAATTGGCCACGAGACGCTCGCCGTGAAATTCATGCTGCTCATCTACAGCCACGAGAACGACTGGACCGACGCCGAGCGCGACGCCTGCTTCGCCGAATCGATCGAGCTGACGAAAGAGCTGCACGCAAGCGGGCAGTACCTGGGGGCCTCGCCGCTTCAGCCCATCCGCACCGCGACCAGCGTGCGGGTACG
>JADZEF010000264.1 GCA_020850695.1 Planctomycetaceae bacterium
TCAGGAGTCGACCCGCCGGATTCGGTTCGGCGGGTTCGACCGTCTCGTTGACATCGCTCAGGCCGAGCACGACGGGGGGCGTGTTGCCGTGCGGCGTTTCGAGCGTGTAGCGGAACGTCTTCGACTGCGCGTCGGTCGGGAATGTGATGGACTTCGTGACTGACTCCAGGCGGGCCGCACCGGTCGCAATACCGTAACCCACGAACTCAACGGGCCGAGTCTCACCCCGCTTCCCCGTGGCCGGGATGGTCGCCACGACACGCGGGCCGGGCGAAACCAGCAGCCGGTAGGTAAACGAGCGGTCGCCGCGGAAGTCGACGTCGTAAACACTGGCGATGTAGTCGCGGTTGGCTTCCGCGACGAACGTCAGGGCCGTGTCGTTGCCGGCGGTGTCGGCGGCGTCGGCGATAAGTCGGCCGGTGTCGTCGCGAATCTCCAGCACCCCGTTGATCGGCGAATCGAACCCGCGGCTCGACAGCACGCACGTCACCGGCCCCGCCTTCGGAAGCTTGAAGCGGTACTTGTCGACTTCCTGCGTGATCTTGATCTGCGCCGAGACCGTGACCGGGAGCGACTCAAGGACCTGCGGTTCCTTGCGGGGCTGCTTTTCGACAATCTCGGGACCGGCGCCGACGACGAACTTTCCAACGTTGGTCACGCCGTTCGCGTTGGCTGCCTGCCAGCGGACGATCCCGGGGGGAACATCGGCCCCCACCGTCAGCCGCACCTTGAACTCGCGCGGAATCGGGAACGGTGCGCGGCGGGCCTTCTTGCCGAACCAGAACGGCGGCTCGGGGATGGTGACCGGCCCCGGCGGTCCGATGAGTTCGGCCTTGATCCGCGAGTCATGCACGAAGAGTTGCATGTCGGGCGTCCAGTCGTACCCGCCCAGGGTGACTTCGACCGTCTGCCCGGGAGCGACGCCAGCCGGATGCATGTAGCCGAGCGTTGGCGCGTACTGAGCATGCGCCACACTGGTGACCAGAGCCGCCAACGAAACCACGAGTGGAAAGATACAACAGGTGCGGATTGCGCGGAGGCCGTTCATGAAATTCGTCGTCCCGGCGGGAAAGGACTGGGCAAGGCGATGGCAGCGGATTTATTGGACGGCGGGCATCAACATCCACAATTGTGCATAACACAGCAAAGCTTCGGCAATCAACCCTCTGAAAAAAGGCCGCCCGCGAACACTTCCGGAAACTCGTGCAAGGATCAGCGCGATCGGGAAAACGAACCAGCCGAGCAACGCGAGCCCCATGAACAACTCGCCGCAGGAGTCCAGGAGCGGCGAATGAAATCCTGCCCGATGGCGTGTGAATGCGAGCCGTGAGGCGATGCCGAACAACGACAAAATCCCAAGGTGGGAATAGACGATCCATCGCACGGTGCGGCGTCCATCAGTGTCGAAGTCGAATGGAAGCGCGATCCGTTCGACCTCTTCACGATCTCGTGGTTCGGATCCTTGCATGTCTTTGGTGGTCATGGCGCGACACAAAAGCAGGAGCTTATGTCCACACGCATCCTATTCGAAATTCCGTTCTCCAGATTGCCTTCTGCCTCTATTCGAGGGGATTTGCATCATTCGCGGGCCGCCTTCTCTCCACGATGAACCAGAAGCGCGGCGGATCTTGAGTCATTTTTCGCGGCGCGAACGACTTTTCCCGAAACTTTGTTGAGCAGACGGGCTGAGGTTTTTTCTTTCAACCCGTGCCATTCGATCGCTTCCCCTTCAGGCGCGAAGCTTCGCCTGCCGATGAAAAAGTTATTCGGGAACGGGCGGACGGGCTCCGCCGAATCCCCTCCCTTTCGCCGGTCAGGATGTGCGTCATGGCACAGGAAGCTTCCGAAATCGTCTCGAACGTGATCCAGGCCGCCAGCCGGCTGCACGGTCTTCTCGGCGGGCACTTCTCCCGCTTCGGCCTGAACGAGATCCGTTACGAAGTGCTGCGGATCGTCGACGGAGCCTCGCAGGAAGGCTGCTCGCAGGCCGAGCTCGCCGACCGCCTCGACCAGTCCGAATCGAGCGTCAGCACACTCGTCGACCGCATGCGGAAGGATGGTTTGCTCTATCGCCTGCGGTCGAAGACCGACCGCCGCATGCGGTCGCTGATGCTGACCGAGAAGGGCCGCGAACTCTACACCGCCGCCCGCGCCTGCCACGACGATCGCCTCGCGGAACTGTTGCGGGCGGTCGATCCGGTTCATGTCAGCATGCTCAACACGCTGCTCAAGCTGCTCGTCGGTGAACTCGCGAAAGTCGAGATTCCCGCCGCAGCCGAGATGCCCGCCAGCATCCCGATGGAGCCCGTGGCTCCGGCGGCTGTCGATGTGGTTGTGCCGTCCGAAGCCGAGGCGGCGTGATCTTCTGTCAGGTCAGCTCGGACTTGGCCGGCGCTGCCATTGCTCGCGGCTTGGTTTCACATGCGGATCGTCGCCGGGTTCGAAGACCGAAGCGTTGACTCATTCAAGCCACGAGCGGAAACGTTCGTGGCTTGATCGATTGATATGGGGACATCAATGAAGCGACTGGGCTTCTGCCGGTCACAGCCAGCAATGAGAAATGTCGTGCAGGACATGAGTCATCGCGAAGACAGAGAGCCAAAAGAGAGATCAAAGACATTTAACAGGAGCAAGCAGAGGAAGCAGAGGGAAGACAAGCAGAGGCAGACAGGATCGCTGCCGCAATAGGTGACGTGCGACACCGTGCGGCAGCTGCCTTTTCTCTGCTTCCTCTGCTTGCTCCTGTTAAATGCCTTTGGGCTTTCTGCTTCGTTTCGCTTTGCTTCCGTGGTGGAGCAACGGCTGCGATCACGAGCCTTGCTTTGAGTGACACGGCATACGGCTCTGACTGAAGAATCCAGTTCGCTGATGACGGTTTAGGTGACGGGCAACGCGGACCATCTCGCCCGTGGCGTTTGACGAGCGATTGCGGTTTCGACATCCTGACAAGAAGTCATCCTGGATGAGGAGAGGGCTTCTCATCGGTGCTTACTTCTTCCCGATGCCCTCAATCGGACCCGGTTCCTATGACGACCCTTCGCGTCGCGACCTGCCAGTTCTCGGTCGAGCCCGACATCGAACACAATCGGCGTGCGGTCCTCTCGCAGATTGAGGAAGCCGCGGAAGCCGGGGCACACGTCGTCCACTTCTCCGAGTGCGCCCTTTCGGGCTATGCGGGAATCGACATTCCCGATGCGGCGTCGATCGATTGGAACACTCTCAAGGCCGCCACGCAGGATGCAATGGATGCCGCCCGCAAGCACAAGGTGTGGGTGCTCCTGGGATCGACGCATTACCTCGACGAGCGGACGAAGCCGCACAACTCGGTCTATGTCATCGACCCCAAGGGGAAGATCGTCGATCGCTACGACAAGCGGTTCTGCACGGGAGTCGGCGGCAAGAATCCGACGCTCGATCTGACCTACTACACTCCCGGCAACCGGTCGGTGACGTTCACCATCAAGGGCGTGAAGTGCGGGGTGGCGATCTGCTACGACTACCGCTTCCCGGAACTCTATCGCGACTTCAAGCGGCTGGGTGTGCAGGTGCTGTTCCAGTCGTTCCACAACGCCCGCGGTTCGGTCGTGGCCGATCCTCGCTACAACATCTGGAAGGTGATCGTCCCCGCCACGATGCAGACGCGGGCGGCCGAGAATCACTTCTGGGTCAGCGCCAACAACAGCACGGCCCGTCCCTCGCGCTGGCCGAGCTTCACCGTTCAGCCGGACGGCCAGATCGTCAGCAAGCTGAAGCTGCATCGCCCCGGAGTGTTGATTACCGACATGGCGATCCGAAACGACTTTTTCGATGCCCCCGGCCCGTGGCGCGAGAACGCGATGTGCGGGACGCTGCACAGCGGCAATCTCGTCGATCACCCGCGCACGCGCGACGTGACGTGCCTTTAGATCGCGTTACCTTCGGCTTTTCCGGCCCGCAGAAGGGCCACGGAAACGACGGATGGAACGGATTTCACCGAGAGCAAAGCCTCTCGCCAGTGCCTCTCCGTACAATCCGTCGTTTCCGTGGCCCCTGAAAAGAAGCTGTGATAGTCGCCGCGTCGTCGAATCCTCCATCGGACCGGAAAGAACGACGGTCACGCGCAACAAAGCAACCAGGCCGCCTGCGAAGTCTCGCGGGCGGCCTGGTGTGAATCACTCGATCGATCAGCGGTTATCGCAGCCTCAGTTGGCGGCGTCCCACCACCAGCGGCCTTCCGGCAGGACCGGCGGCTTCGCCCGCTTGGCCCTGTTGCCAAGCCGCGGCTGTTCCTTCGAGACCGTCTCGTCCTTCAGGACCGACATCAGGTCGGCCTGCACGCCGCCCGCGACCTGCACGACGATGTCCTTGCCGTTGTAAACCTTGTGATTGACGGCCGACATCACGGTCTTCGGAGTCTCGTACGAGGCGGTGGTGTAGCTCCCCCCCTGGCCGAACACGCCCGGGGTCCACATCAGGCCGTGGTCCTGACGCTCGCGGGCGACGATGGCCGAGGCGAGCGAGAGGTCGAAGATGTTCTGCAGGTCGGCGAAGATGATGTCCCGCTCGGCAAGCTTCGGGTAACCGTTCGTGAAGTTCTGGGCGAACATCCGGTTGGTCGGTTCCGACTTGCCGGTGTGGATCCGCTTCCCCTGCACGGTGATCAGTTCGTTCTCCGAGAGGCACTTCACCGAAGAGCCCTGGATCTCGAACACGTTCCGCTCGGGCGAGTGGAGGACCGCTTCGTACTTCATCGTCATCCACCACCTCAGGCCGTCCATGTCCGGCACTTCCTTCGGCTGCACCAGCGGCAGCAGGTCGAAGTAGCTCGGGATGTCCTTGCCCCCTTCGAGCCGGCCGATGCCGAGCAGCTTCATCCGATAGTCGGCTTCGACGATGACGCGGGCGATGCGGGAGTTGCCCGGCACGCCGTTGACCACGACATCCTGCAGGCCGAGCTTCTGCTGCATCTGGGCGACCCAGTTGCGGACCGCACCGGCCGGAATCGGACCCTTCGCGGTGCTCTGGGCGACGAAGGCCTTCAGGTCGCGGAGACCTTCTTCGCGCGGGACGATGAGGCACTGGAACTGGCCGAGGCCCCCTTCGTGGAACGTGCGGATGACGGTGACGAGGTCATCGAGTTGGAGCGTCGGGCGGCCGGTGTCGACGCCGACCGGCAGGCCGTTGTCGTTGTACCGCCAGCCTTCGGCCGGCCCGGCGATGATCACTTCGCGGGTGTCGCGATCGACGAAGACGTACTGCACCTGCGACAGGCCGGCGAGGTGCTTCATCGTCTCGAGCACCGGCTGGCCGGCAGCAAGCCGCTTGGCCACTTCCTGCTCGAGGCGGGTGAGCGACACCATCCGCAGTTCGCTGTGCTTGGCGAGATCTTCGTTGAGGTCGGCCTGCCGGGCGCGGATGCCCAGAGCGGTCAGGCGGCCTTCGCGTTCCTGCTTCGTCACCAGGCCGAGCTGACCCTTCGGGTCGACGAGCACGCCGGTGTTGAATTCGCTGATCGTTCCGCCGTCCCCCGCAATGTCCATCCAGGGGCCGGACGTTTCATTCTGGATCAGGTCGATGAGCTGGGTGAAGTCGGCCATGTTACCGCCGGCCAGCATGGCCTCGGCCGCACGGTCGCCTTGCTCATGAACCCGGTCTTCCATCTTCGGAATCAGGCGGATCGTCGCCTGGGCGGCGTCGAAGTCGCCGATCTTCCGCTGAGCGGCAGCGACCAGCTTGAGCAGCTCGGTCCGCTCATCCATGTCGAAGACGGCGACAGCCGTTTCGAGGGCGGGGCCGAACTCGCCCGAGGCGAGCTGGGCTTCGACGCGGGCGCGATTCGAAGCGGCTTCTTCCTCGTCGGCCTCGACGACCGCATCCCCGGCGGGGATCGTCGGGCGGGCCGCACGAACCTCGGTCGCCTTTTCGGCGACGGGGGTCGCGGCGGGCCTGGCCGAAGCCGTTTCCGCTTTGGGAGAAGGAATTTCCGTCCGTGCGGTACTCGGGCGGATTTCGGCGGTCGGCGGAACCGAAGTCCCGCAACCGGCCAACCCGCACAGGGACAGCGCCACCACGGCGGCGCCGAAAGTCATCCGTCGGAGCCATTCAAACCGGAACGTCTGGCGACTCATCAGTGCCTCGTCGCGTGCGCGAACCTGAACAGTATGTCGCCGAAGGACCTGCGTCGAATCGGCGAGGAACATGCGGACGTGAAGCGGGATTCGGGAATCCAGCCTTTGTACCAGCATCCGTCACTGGGGAAGCGCGGTCAAGAAATTTCCCCAAATTGCCACCGCGAGCCCCCCTTACGACCGTCAGGATCGGGTTTTCACGATCCGTCCGGCGGGTCGGGCGTGGCCTGGGGACCAGAAACGCATCGGCGATCGGACTTTCAACGAACGGTCAACGCGATTTTTTCGGGCGGTCGCGCAATCGGATCCACCATCGACGGAGTAGCCGTGGGTGGCCGGGTCTGACCGAAGGGAAGGCCCGGAGTTCACGCGCCGTTCCGGGCCTTCGCAAAGCCTCAGACCCGGCCACCCTCGATTTCTCGATGGCGGGAACGTTGAAGGCGTGCCGCACTAACGGCAGTCAGCGGGAGCGCTGCACTCCGCCACGCATCGTCTGGTCGACGAAGATTCGTCCGGGTTGAGGCTGCGGGACGACCTTCGTCGAAGGCTCGCCCGCCTCGATGCAGAGAACGTCCCCGTCGTTGAGCAGCAGGCTCGGGTCGCCGATCGACTGGCGGTCCCCTTCGATCACGTGCACCGGAACGGAGAGCGTCGGTGCGGGAGGTGTGGAGAGGATTTCTCCTTCGGGCATTGAAGACATCATCACGCACGGCGGCATCGGTCCGACCTGGCCCATCACATAGGGGGCGCAGTCGCCGGTCGCCGTGTCGGTCATGAAGATCACGGTCGACGACATGTCACCGTTCGAAGCGTTCGAACTGCGGAAGCGATAGCTGTTTGATCCGGAGACCTCGGGGATCGTCACCGGCGGCATGCCTTGCGGGAAGTCGTAATAGTGGATGTGGTCCGGCGACGACTGCGCGTAATTCGAACTGTCGGACATGCCGCCGTAGCGGGAGGATTGAACCGGAGGGAACGGAGTCGGAGAGGTCGGGTTCGGAAGAGACTGCGGTGCGGCGGACGGTTCGCCATCGCCGAAATCGACGCTCAGCAGTCGGACGGGAGTGCGCTCGAGCGAGACGCCGCGCGATCGCGGACGTCCCGGTTCTTCGGCGACACCGCTCAGCCGTCGCGGCGGCGCCGGCGTCGAGAGGTCGCGGGCCGTCAATGCACGGCGCGGCGTTCCTTCCGACATCCGCAGCACATGAATGCTCCGCGCGCCGTTGGCCGCCGGCCACTGTCCGGCCGAGGCCAGCGTCTTGGGAATCGTTCCCTGGTTGCCTCGCAGCGAAACGACCGTCCCCAGCCCCGCACCGCTTCCCTTCTGCCAGTCGACCGGAATCGACAGGTCCATCGGAACGGCCGACGCATCGCCCGTCGCCGCATTCCGCCGCACCACCAGCACGCGGATCGGCCGGGCCCGCTTCAACGTCACCCGCACCGCATTCTTCGATGGGTCGAGCACCTGCTCGCTGGCATAGAGGTGATTGAGCAACCGCTCGACTTCGGGCACGGTCCGTCCGCGGATCGACATCGGCGGCAGCAGCGGAAGTTCGATCATCCCTTCCGGCTGAACCTCGACCGGTACAGCATTTAAGTCTTCGCTCGCAGGCGGCGGCTCGACGGCTTGCGGAAGCTGAGAAGGCTCTGGGGGCGGAGCGAGCGGGATGCCATCGATCGACAATCCGAGAACGTCGCCGGAGTCGAGCAGGTACTGGTCGGGGGACGCATCCGGCAGATCGAAGGAAGGCATTTCGCCCGGAACGGACTCGCTCGCCGTCACTGGACTCTGCACGTGACGACAGCCGGGGGAGTGCGCGCATGGCTTGGCGTTGTCGTCCCGCGAGCAAAACGTCCGCCGGCCCAGCGAGGAATCCGACGCGCACCCGGCCGCCGCCAGCAGGGCGGCCGATGCCGTCAGTCGGCGGGCGTGATGAAGCCAGCGAGACCAAGGGTCGCGGCGCGGCATGCGGAACTCCCTTTCCTGGACCACACTCGGCGAGTGTGCATTCGACCGCAGGCAGCCTTGCCTGCAGGGATGGTCGGCGCAACGGTCGGTCGCGCGGATCGCTCCATTTCTGCTATCGGTTCCCCGAGTTGACCGGAATGACGGCCACGTCCCACCGTTCCGCGGGCGACGATCGTGCGGGGAGACCGCACCATGACGAAAAGTCCGGTGATAACGATTGTGCGGGCCAAAGATAGTAGCCCTCTCGCTCCGCGAAAGGTCAGCCAATCGCGCGGCGAGCGCCCTTTTCGACAATGGGGCATCGATCGCGCATTGGCTTAACCTCTTGCGGAGCAAGAGGGCTACTATTGGCTCACGCCTAGGCCGCACGCAGCGCTGCATCTCCATCGGAAGCCGCCAGCCGCGCCCCGTCGTGGCCGATCGTCCGGAAGTCGCCGCGAAGCGCCTTCAGCGCATAGCGTTCTTCGTCGATTTCCTGTTGTGTCCGAATCCCCAAAGCCCGCAGCGCCGGCACGGGCGGGCACCACCCCTGAATTCCATGTTGCAGTAGAAATGCCTGCACCACCGCCGGCAGCAGGAACCACTTACGGTTCACCGTCGCTCCCAGCAGCAGCCCGAACAGGCTGAGTGACGGCGCCACCGTCTCGATGCAGCGCTCGATGTCCCATTCGCGGTCGAGTTCCTTGAGCCGCACTTCGATTGCTCGCGGCCCCAGCGCGGCGGCGCGGGCCACGTTGGCGCGAGTCTGCTCGCGGATCGCCTCGTTCAAGGCATCGGGCGTGTTGGCGCGGACGCGGTTGATGTTCGTCGCAATCATCGGGTGTCTCCTGAGTCAGAGGAACACCCATGGTTGTGCAAGTCGCGTTCCGACGACTGTATTGGCTCGTTTTGACGGCGGAATGGTCAGGACGATGGTCGCGCATCGCCCGGTGTGAATGTCTGATGTTCCACCGTGTCGGGAGTCAGGACCTTCCAGCTTTCCCCGTTCTCGCGGAACGCGGAGAAGTCGACGGGGCGATAGGAGAAGGTGAGTTGGGGAGTGTCGACGGGCTTTCCCGTGTGGTGCGAGTGCATCGCCGCATCGATGGCACCGCCGGTCAGTAGCGTTCGTTCAACGGGATAGGGCTCGCGGCCGGTGATGAACAGGGACTGGATCGCGTGCGACAGCGCCTTGAACAGGTTGCGGTTTCCCCAGGGGCCGTTGTACCAGGCGAGGGCCCGCGGCTTCCGTTCGCCCTTGAGGCGGCAGGCGAAGTTCCAGCGGTGCGAGTCGCGCCCCTGCTTGAGGACCGTGGCCTTCAGCCCGTCCTTGTAGTGGACGATGATCGCGTGCGGGCCTTCGACTTCCTTGACGAGCGCCGCCTGGAGCGGGGCAGGGCGGGGGCGACGCTTGAACTGGCCGTCGGTCTCGGCCTGCATCGCCGCATCGACCAGATCCTGCGACCAGCGTTTCTCGCGGATCGCCTTTTCGTAGGCCTCTCCCTCGACGAGTTCGATCTTCACGATGCCCGTCTCGCCCCCTTTGCGAGACTCGACGATCGACTGCAGCACTTCGAGCCCGTGGAAGCCGTAGACTTCCATCCCGCCCCCATGCACGGCGACCGCCTCTTCCACCTCGAAATCGGCGGGAACGTCGAACGGCGGAACGCGCTGGGCCAGCGGAACCGAGCTGCCCGCCATCAGCGGGAAGCCGTGTTTGCGGGCCGCATCGTACATCTCTTTCGCCCAGTCGAAGCGATACGAGAGGTGCTTGTCGTTGAAGTAGGGGACGAACCGGTTCGACCGCTTCATCACGGCCAGCGACTGGTCGAAGAATTCCTTGCGCGGATACATCTTCTGGCCGAGGGCGTTGTCGGGGTAGTTGCCGTGCTCGCCGATCGCCAGCACCGCATCGACCGCCATCTCCTTCCCACCGACGCACAGCGCCTCGTCAATCGACTTGTAGAGAGGCACCTTCAGCCGGGACGACGCCTCGCGGGCCATGTCGGCCTCGGGAAACTGGTCGGCGTAGAATGAAACGATGTCGATCCCCGGATCGACCAGCTGGCCGCAGAAGAGGTACGGCTTGAAGCAGTTTTCGAGGATGTCGTACGCGTGCGAGCGGAACCGGAACTCGGTGAAGATCGCCGCAACCTTCGGCCGACGCGGTTTCTCGTCGGCTGCGAACGACAGCCCGGGCGACGTCAAGCCAGCGAGAAGTGCGGCGGAACCGGCCGCGGCCGACTGAGCCAGAAACCGGCGGCGAGTGACACGAGGCAGACGGTGCGAGTCGGTCATCGCGGTTTCCTTACAACCTGGGATGGCGTGCTTGGAGCCGCCGGTTTACGACGCTGGCAGGTCAACGAACGTCGAATATCACTATTGCCAGGGATGCTTCGATCAACAACCTTAGTGGTCCATTTCAGAAGTTTCTGAAGGGTCATGAAGGGTCATGAAGGGTGGCTGGGGTCGACCGAAGGGAGCCCCCAGCTTTCGACGCGGAGTTCGCTGGGGGCTCGCAAAGCCTCGACCCCAGCCACCCCTTTCTGGTATTCAAGTTCTCTGGAACCCTCCTGAAACTGGTGAAATGGACCACTTAGCAGGCTGTTGGTCCAACGCGCCCGTTCCGTCTGTCTCCAAGCCTCAGAGGGGTGAAATTGAATAGCCGGGGGCACCGCCCCCGGTTGCGATCTTCCCCAACTCATAAAGCCCCGAAGGGGCGGTGGTGTCGCAGCACGGGCACTACCTTCGCCCCGTTGGGGCTTCACTCGAGCAATTGGAAGCATTCCGGGGGCGTTGCCCCCGGCTACTCACCAATGCCCCTCCGGGGCACAAGACCTTCGAGGAGAGCACTCCATGTCGATATCAGACGCCGTTTCGAGGAAACGCTGCGGAGACTGTCTTTGGGATCAAGTCGATTTCAGAGGAGCCACACTTCCGCAATCGACAGGTAAATCATGATCCCGGTGCAGTCGACGAACGTCGCCACAAACGGGCTCGACGCATAGCCCGGGTCGAACCCGAGCCGGCGGAAGATCAGCGGGAGCATCGCTCCGACGACCGTCCCCCACAGGCAGATGCAGGCGACCGCCTGAAAAATCACGCCGGCGAACATCCAGCGGTCGACATCCCCGAGGACTTTTCCGGGAGTCATCGCGGCCCGCAGGAACCCGACCGCCGCCAGTGTGAGACCGAGAAAAATCCCCATCACGATCTCGTGCCACAGGACGCGGAGCCAGTCGCCCGGCTTCACGTCCCCCATCGCCATCGCCCGGATGATCAGCGTTCCCGCCTGCGAGCCCGAGTTTCCGCCCGTGGAAATGCACAGTGGAATGAACATCGCGAGGACTTTGATCTGGTCGAGGGCGTGCTCGTACGTCGCCATCGCGCTGAACGTGAAGACCTCCGCGATGAAGAGGGCCCCCAGCCAGATCGAGCGCTTCCACCACAGCGTGGTCATCGGAGTTTCCATGTAGGAATCTTCGATGGGCTCGACGGCCGCCTGGCGGTAGGCGTCTTCGGTCGCTTCCTTCTGAAGGATGTCGATCACGTCGTCGTGCGTGATGATGCCGACGAGGCGGTTCTGGTCGTCGACGACGGGCAGCGCGATGAAGTCGAAGCGGGCGATCTCCTGAGCGGCGAACTCGCCGTCGTCGGTGACGCGGACCGAGACGACGTCGCGCTGCATCAGGTCGGCGACGCGGGCCGTCGGGCGGGCGAGGATCAACTCGCGCAACGACAGGAGCCCATCCAGCCGCCGCTGCTCGTCGACGATGTAGATGTAGTAGATGATCTCGCTGTTGGGGGCCATCGTCCGCAGCCGGTCGAGCGCGTCCCGCACCGTGAGGTCTTCGGGGAGCGACGCGTACTCGGTCGTCATCAGCGCGCCGGCGCTCCCCTCGGGGTACTCCAGCTGCTTGCGGATGTCGATCCGCTCGGCCTGCGCGATGAGCGGCATCAGCGCTTCGACGTGATCCTTGTCCATGCGGGACAGGAGGGCGATCCGATCGTCGGACGCCATGTGCTGGATCAGCTCGGCCAGCCGCGGCCGCTCGATGATGTCGACGAGCTCTTCCTGGAGGCTGAGGGGGAGCTCGCTGAAGAGCTCGACGAGACGGCCGATTTCCGAATGCCGGGTCGCCTTCCAGACGTCGGGCGGGTCGAGCTCTTCGAGGATCTCGGCGATGACGACCGGGTGCAGCTCGGCGCAGAACGCCGCCAACTCCTGCTCGTTGTTGGTCTCAAGCATCTGCTTCAGGTCGGGAAGCAGCAGCGCGCGGTAGCTCGGGTTCTGGTCGTGCGTCCGGGGGGTGCGAGGGGAACTTCCGGACGACATACGACGGCCCCGCCGGGTGATGTCGAATGACGAATGACGAATGACCAACGGACGGACCGTCTGGCGGACGAATGACGTCGCGAAAGCGAGCGTCGCCGACACAGCGAAGGAGGAGTGTGCCGGCGAGGCCCCGCTTCCTGGTCATTCGTCATTCGGCATCTGTCATTCTCCTCTCGACTTCAATTTGCGGAAGTGGGCATTACAGAAAAAGTCCCTGCCGAACGGTGTTCGACAGGGACTAAGTCGGGACGGCTCCGGAGACACTCGCAATACGAAAGTGGCCCGATGGAACCTTGCTCTGAATGAGAAATCGGGGACGACACACCGGCGACCGCCAGGGAGTTGGCCGGCGGTCGCGTGTGTAAATCACCGCTTCGAGAACTGGAAGCTGCGGCGGGCCTTCTTGCGGCCGTACTTCTTCCGCTCGACCATACGCCCGTCGCGGGTGAGGAAGCCCCCTTCCGAGAGCTTCGAGTGGAGGGCGGGGTTCAGGGCGGTGAGAGCACGGGCGATGCCGAGCACCATGGCGCCGGTCTGGCCGGTGGGGCCGCCCCCTTCGAGGCGGGCCCAGATGTCGACCTTCCCGAGCATCTCGGTCGCCTGGAGCGGTTGAGCGATCAGGTGGCGGTCGCGTTCGACGCGGAAGTAGTCTTCGAGCGGGCGGCCGTTGATCGAGGTCTTTCCGTCACCCGTCTTGATGCGGACGCGGGCGACGGCCGTCTTGCGGCGGCCGGTGCCGATGGCGTTGCCGAAGCGATCGAGCTTGCCGCGAATCACCGGGACGTAGGTCGACTCGGTCTGTTCGGCCGGAGCACCCGCTCCGATTTCGAGCGAGGGGAGCTCAGGGGCCGGCGATTCGGTCTCGGGCGTGGTCGGTTCCGTCGTCATATCCTGTCAGACCTTCAAGTAACGCTCGGCGGGAACGCCTGGAAGAATTCGGTGTCGTGTCGTCAACCTGGGCAAACCAAGGATCTGCGGGCCGTGCTCACTCGGCGTACGGCTTGCGGTCCTTCTTGGGAATCAAGTGGGCCGGAAACGGCTTGGGCTGCTGGGCCTGGTGCGGATGCTCAGGGCCGACCACCAGCTTCAGCTTGTCGAGCATGTGCTTGGCCAGCTTGTTCTTCGGCAGCATCCGGCGAACGGCTTCCTTCAGGATTCGCTCGGGAAACCGCTCGTAAACGACGGCCGCGGGCAGAATCTTCTGACCGGCCGCGTATCCGGAGTACCGCTGGTACTCCTTCTGTTCCATCTTCTTGGTGAAGTACGGATGCTTGGGGTGCTTGAGGGCCTTGCCCGTGAAGCAGACCCGCTCGACGTTCGTGACGATCACGAAGTCGCCCGTGTCGACGTGCGGGGTGTAACCGGGCTTGTGCTTGCCCATCAGCACTTCGGCGATTCGGGTGGCGAGGCGGCCGACGATCTGGGCGTCACCATCGATGACGTACCATTCGGGCTGAACGGTTTCTTTCTTCGCCAGATACGATTTCTGCAAGGCCGGCAGTGGCACGACTCGTACTCCCAACACGCCCGAATCCGATCGGCGTCTCATTCCAGGAAAGACACGAAACCCCGACCGGCCGGAAGAACCCTCCGGAAGGGAAACGGGGAGTGTACCGACTGCCGCCCCCCGCTTCAACGCCACCGCGAGCGAAAAACGCCCATCGTGGCGCGACAATCCATGCCGTGAATTCGCGCGGAACGATTCCTTGGATCACTCCGGCCCGGAGCGGCCCCTACAGATCGTCGTCTCTGGGCGGCGCATCCATGGACGTTGATGTGAGAGCGATTCCTCGAGCTTCGCCGAACGGATTCACGAGTCGGAAGTTCATGCCACTCTGCTTATCGCAGCAGCTCTTCCAGATCCTCCGGCGTAAATCGCCGCTTCAGCCGCGCCCCCAACTGCGAAACGATCCGAGCCGCAGCGTGCGACGCCACATGCCCGGCCTGCTTCCAGGTGAGCCCGCATGTCACGCCGTACAGCACCCCGGCCGCATACATGTCGCCGGCCCCGGTCGTGTCGATCGCTTCGGTCGACACCCCTTCGATGGGAATCACCTTCCCCTCGTGCATGATCAGCGACCCGTCCCCGCCCATCGTCAGGCAGACGTTCCGGGAGTGCCGATGAATCTCCCCCGCACACTCGATCGCATCCTGCATCCCCGTCAACGCCCGGGCCTCTTCCAGGTTGCAGAACAGCAGGTCGACCGGCCCCTTGATCAGGTCCCAGAAGAGATCCCGGTGCAGGTGAATGAGGAACGGGTCCGAAACCGTGAAGGCCACCGGCACTTGATGCTTATGCGCCAACTCGATCGCCCGCATCGCCGCGGCCTTCGTCGACTCGCCGGCGAACAGGTAGCCCTCCACGTACACGAACTTCGAATGCTTGATCGTCTCCTCATCGATGTCGTCCGGCCCCAGCGTGGCCGACACCGAGAGATTCGTCAGCATCGTCCGCTGGGCGTCTTCGGTGATCAGGATCACGCAGGTCCCGGTCAGTCCCTTCGCGGGCGGAACCTCGATCGACACCCCCATCCGCCGCATGTCATCGAGGAAGAACTCCCCGATTTCATCGCCGGCCACCTTCCCCGCGTAGGCCGCTTTGCCTCCGAAGTCCGCCACGCCGAGAATCGTGTTCGCGGCCGAGCCCCCCGCACATCGCGTGATGGGCACCCCATTCAGCGCCCCCAGAACGCGCTGCTGCGTGTCTTCATCGGCCAGCGTCATGATTCCTTTGGGAAACCGGAACGATTCCAGCACGTCGTCCGTGATCTGCGCCTGAATGTCGACCAGGGCGTTTCCCACGCCGTAAACGTCAAAAATCTTCATGGGAGAGCGGGCAGGGGGCAGGAGATAAGAATCGAGCGAACCGTCTATGGCGGAACTTTTACCAGTTCAACGCCCGCGGCGCAATCCCGGCGACGATTCCACGTCCCGTCCGAACGTGTTTCGGCGATGCCTGCGCTTACTTCGCCTTCGCCCGCAGCGACTTCACCACCGTCTCCACCAGCGAGGCCGGCAAGAGATACGACTCCGTCCGCCCCGCCCGCGCGATGTTCACGCCGACCACTTTGCCGCTCAGGTCGACCACCGGCCCGCCGCAATCCTCAGGACGCAACACCGTGTCGTGCTGCAGGGCCGACGCGAATCCATCCCGCCGGACACTCAGCGCGCCCCCCAGCGAGTTCTGGAATTGGATCCGGCTCGGACCATCCCCCGGCCGACGCCCCAGCGTCGCCTCAAGCGACAAGACCTGCTCATCCCGCCGCAACTTCAATGGAAGCTTCGTCCCCGGCCGATAAGCCCCGACGCTGCTCGCCAGCGTCCGCCCGTCAGCGATGTTCTTCCCCGCCACCTCCAGAATGATGTCCCCCTTCTGGATCCCCGCCCGCGCCGCCCCGCTCCCCGGCAGAATCTCGGAGACCTTCGGCCCGGCATCCTCATCGGTGACCGCCACCCCCAGCGCCCCCGGCTGCGAAGGCACCTCGCGGAGTGCAGCGCTCACGACACCCACCGCCGTCGGGGTCGGAGTCGGCGCCGCGGACGCCAGCCACTGTCCCGGCTTCGGAACCCCGCTCCCCCACCGCACCGGCTTCAGGTTCGCCGCCTCGATCTTCACCAGGGCCAGGTCCGAATCGGGATCGGTCGCGACGACCGTCGCCTTGGCAACCCGCGCCTCTCCGAGCCAGCAGACCAGGTCTCCTTCCAACTGGCTCGCCTTCGAGACAGCCAGCCCATTCGCGTCGATCACCGTCCCCAGCGCCAGCTCGCGCGGATTGCCGTCGGTCTTCTTCTCAGTCAGCGACAGGAACCGCACCGTCGACCGCGACGCCTCGCTCGTCACGGGCCCGAACGCCCGCAACACCGCCTCGCCCCCCTTGAACTGATCCGCCGACAGCCGCACGGGAAAGAACGGCGCCGCCTCTTCCGGAGGCCGCGTCGCCGGCTCGGCCGACACTGCCCGCGATGCCCCCGAAACAGAGGCTTCCACGGCAGCCAAAATCGCCAATGTCCAACAGAGCTGACGCATGTCAACACTCGCCGACGGCCTCGTACGGAATGCACCCACGCCCCTCTCTTGAAGCATTATGGACAATCGGCCAAACCGCAATCCCGAATCCGACCGCTCCGCTCAATCTCGCA
>JADZEF010000265.1 GCA_020850695.1 Planctomycetaceae bacterium
CCCTACCCCTCGACTTTGGATTTCATGAATTGTAGCGCGTTCTTCGCCAGATAACCTTCGTCCGGGAACATCCGCCGCCAGATTTTCGTCGCCGCGGCGAGGGCCGGAAGCGCGAGCCCGAAGGCCTCGACCACCATCCAGCCGTCGTACTTCACTTCCTTCAGCGTCTTGAACGTCTTTTCCCACTCGACGTGCCCCTCGCCCGGCGTCGAGCGGTCGTTCTCCGAAATGTGGACGTGGACCATCTGGTCGACGCACGACTTGATCGCGTCGGCGATGCACTTCTCTTCGATGTTCGCGTGGAACGTGTCGTACATCATCTTCAGGCTCGGGTGGTTCACCTCGCGGCAGAACCGCGAGCAGTCGGCCGCCGAGTTGAGGAAGTAGCACTCGAACCGGTTGAGATACTCGAGGACGAGCGTGACGCCCGCCTGCTTGGCGTGGTCGGCCGCTTTCGCGAGGATCTCCTTCCCGTGCTCCCACTCGGCCTTCGTCGGGCCGTTTCCGCTGAACTCGCCGAGCGCCGAATGGATCGGCCCGCACAGGTGCGTCGCCTTCACCGTCTGACAGACGTCGATCGCCCGCTTGAGACGGTCGAGCCCCGCCTGTCGCTTCTGCGGGGAGTCGGAGATCGGGTTTTCGTCCGACGTGCAGACCGTCACAGCGGTCCGCTGGAGGCCGATGTCGTCGAGCTTCTTGCCGAGGGCGGCGAACCGCTTCGTATCCATCTCGAAGACCGGCAGCTCGACCCCGTCGTACCCGTACCCCTTCAGCTCTTCGAGAATCTTGTAGTGCTGCTCCGTGACGTCGGTCGTCCACAGGAGCATGTTCATGCCGTACTTCATCGGGCGAATCCTCGGCGCGGAGAATCAGGGTGATGGGAAGCGGGTGCCTCGCGGCCAGTGTGACCCGCCGGCTATGTCGATTCAAGCGAGTTGCGTCGGGGTGAGACGTTGTCCGCTCCAGGGGCCACGGAAACGACGGATGGGACGGAGTCACACGGAACGACTCCCGCGCAGTCACACTCCTCCGTGAGCTCCGCCGAATCCGTCGTTTCCGTGGCCCCTGCACCTGTCGCTTATTGAACCCGCAACGCCGCAAATAGAAGAAAGCCACCCGATTGGATCGGTCGGGTGGCTTTCTTCATTGGCTTGACGCGAACGGAACCGTGCTACTCAATCCGGCCTTCGAACTTCAGCGACTTCTCTTTGGCGTCGGCGGTCGCTTCGACGGGGGCCTTCCAGCGGAGGCTGCCGAGCTTGCAGACGCCGCCGGTGCCTTCGCGGCAATAGGTGAGGGAGAGAGCCACTTCGAACGTCGCCGAGCCCGGCTTGCCGGTAGCGGGGACCGTCAGAAGGATGCGGTCGTCCTCAATCTTCGCCGCGTGCCGGCGATCGAGATCGGCGGGGGCCACCAGCCCCTGTTCGCCGGACGCCTTCAGGCGGGCGGTCACCGCTCCCTGCGTGTTGATTTTGTAGCCCTTCGGGAGTGCCACGGCGAATTCGAGTTGCAGTGTGTCTCCGGCGGCGACGGTCTGCGGCTTGGCCTCGACGACCGTCTTGGGGGCAATGTCGGCGACCGTGTTCTCGGGCTTCTTCGGTGGGTTGAGACCCTCAATCGTCAGGGCCGAGACCGCGCCCGACTCGAGGTCGGCCACCGCGATGCGGTGGTTGTTGGTGTCCGCGATGTACATCTTCCCCTTCGCCGCCGAGAGGCCGTGCGGTTCGTTGAAGCGGGGCGGATCGACCGAGTCGCCGGCCTTCACATCACCAAGCCAGGTCTTCGATTCGGCTTCGTCGTCCTTGAAGGTCACTCGTTTGATCTTGTGGTTGTAGCTGTCGGCGATGTAGACCTTGCCGTCGTGCCACGCGACGCCGATCGGGTGCTGAAGGCGGGCTTCGTCGCCGATGCCGTCGGTGTCACCGAACGCGAACAGCGACTGCCCGCGCGGCAGGTTGTAGGTGCCGACGATGGTCGTCACCTTCTCTTCCGGATTGATCGGCAGCTTGCGAATGGCGGAGCCTTCGCTGTCGGCGATATAGATATACTTGCCGTCCGTGGCTAGGCCCGAGGGCTGGGCGAAGGCCGATTCCTCGAACGAGCCGTTGCGGACGTCTTCGCGGCCCGAACCGGCGAAGTTGGCGATCGTGTCAGATCCGAGCTTGTGGCTCCAGATCTGGTGCGGGCCGGCCATGGCGATATAGAGGACGCCGTCGAGTGCCAGCACATCCCACGGGCTGTTGAGCGGCGTCGTGCGGAGCTTGCCGCCCGGAGTCCGTTCGCGGTCCTGCTCGCCGGTGCCGGCGAGGGTGGTCACTTCCTTCTTCTTCAGGTCGACGACGCGGATCAGGTGGTTCTCGGTGTCGGCGACATAGAGAAGGTCTCCCACCAGAGACATCCCGTTCGGATGGTCGAACTGGGCGACGTCGTACGCACCGTCCTTCGCGCCGATGCCGCCGCTGCCGATCACGTCGATCAGCTTGCCGTCGAGGTCGGAGACGATGATGCGGTTATGCCCGCTGTCGGCGATGAACAGCCGCCCGCCCGCTTCGTCCGCCAGCACTTTGCCGGGGAACTTGAGGGGCTGGTCGGGCATTTTCTGGCGTTCGAGGTCGAAGCGGATCGGCGTCCGATCGAGCGTCTTGGTGGCGGTGTGGTACTCGACCAGCTTCGTCACCACGAGGTCGAGGATTTCCTTTTTCCCTTCGCCGGAGGTGGCGAAGCAGGCGTTCCCCTCAGCATCGATGACGAGGAGCGTCGGCCAGGAGTTCACGCCGAACTTCCGCCAGATGAGCATGTCGGCGTCGTTGACCACCGGATGTTCGATGTTGTACCGCTGGATGGCCCGGCGGATGTTCTCGGAGTCTTTCTCGTTGTCGAACTTCGCGGAGTGGACGCCGATGACGACCAACTCGTTCGGGAACTTCTTTTCGAGGAACGCCAGATCGGGCAGGACGTGCATGCAGTTGATGCAGCAGTAGGTCCAGAAGTCGAGGACCACGACCTTTCCCTTGAGATCCTTAAGGCGGATGTCCCCCGAGGTGTTCAGCCAGCCTTTGCCGCCGTCGAAAATGTTCTCCGGGATCGGCAGACGATTCTTCAGCGGGTACTCCACCTCATCGTCCTCGCCCTTTTTCGGCTTCTCCGGTTTGGCTTCGGGTTTCTCAGCCTCGGGCTTCTCGTCGTCCGTCCCTAGGAACGGATCGACAGAGCTATCTTCAATGGCCGCCATGGCGATGCCATCCGACCCGCCGGGACCCGCGTTCCCGCTGGCACGCCAGAACAGGAATCCACCCGCCACCGCGCCGACCAGTGCCAGGAACGCCACCGCCGAGAACGCCGCATTCGACGACCGGGCCGTCTTCCCTGGCGTCCCACCCGAATTCAACTCGGACATCTTGCCGGACCTCCGCAAGCGGAATGATCGTCAATTCTCGGAGTTTTCCCGAGGGTCAGGTCGATCCTAGCAGACCCCTCCGGACGGGAAAAGCCGTGGCAGCGGCCGCCACCGTGGAAACCTCAGCCATCCCGCCGGAGAAGATCTGACATTGGTCGTTGGACATTGGTCAGTGATCATCTTGGAGAAATGGCCAGTGACCAATGATCAATGACAGGCGACCAATTTCTGACATTATGACGGCGAACGCTGGTCGACCTGTGAAAACCCGGCGAAGCCGCGGACCGCCGTTCGACAGTCCCCCGTCGCGGCGAGTACAATTCCCTGTGCGCAAGGCGGTTAGCCGACCTGCGCCAACCCCGCACGGCGGGGATCTCCCCGCAAGATGACGTGCCGGCGAAAGGTCGAGGCGTGAATCTTCGTGAACTGCTCAATCTGATCTCGGGGATGTTCGCCCCGTTCATCGTCTCGATTGCCGCGTTCCATCTGCTCGTCTTTATCTTCCTTTGGTTCTGGTCGCGGCGCGATCTGCGCATGATCGCGTCGGCCCTCGACGACTTCACCCGCGGTCTCCCCCACCGCAGCGTCCTCGACCGCACCGCCCACCTCTCCGACCAGATCGAAGCCTTCATCGCCGACGTCAACGACATCCTTAACTCGCCCCACCGCACCACGGAACGGGCGATGCTTCTCCAACGCATCAACATCCTCGATGAGAAGCGGCGATACCTGCACTCGCTGTTCTTCGAGACGGCCTACAACGCCTGCCGCACGATGATCGACGCCTACCCGCTCATGGGGGTGCTCGGGACGATCCTTGGCATCGGGGCCGCTCTGCAAGGGGGCGGGGCCTCGCAGGAAACGACGCGGACGGTGAGCGAGATCGTCAGCCGGTTCGGCGACGGGATCTGGTCGACGTTCACCGGGCTGTCGACGGCCATCATCCTGATGTTTCTCAACAGCCTGGCGGAACCGCGGTTCCTGCGGCTGGTCGAGCACCGCATGCATGTGCGGGACATGATCTCGAAGGCGAAACGCGAGCTGTCGCTGGGGATGCCCGTCCCGCACTCGCCGGGAGGGCCTGCGGCATGATTCGCAACTACCGCCGGCCGATGCTGCAGTTGACCGCGCTGCTCGACCTGCTGCTGATCACAATTTTCGCCCTGTTCCTCGATGTGAAGACGGCCGGCGACCGCGATGCGGCGATCAAGGTCGAGAAGGAGGAGCAGCTCGCGAGCCGGCAGAAGGAACTGGAGCGACGGATCGAGGAGTTGCAGGGCGAGAAGGAGATGCTGGAGACGTCTCTGGCCAGGGCCGACACGGCGACGCAGGAGAACGCCGATCTTCGCAAGCGGCAGGCGGAACTCGACGAATCGCTGAAGACGGCGCTCGCCCAGCGCGACCTCCTGGGGCAGCTGACGTCGGAAGTGTTCAAGCTGCCGCCGGGCGTCATCGAGAAGACGATCAAGCCGGGGGAGGAGTCGCGGCTCTCGCCGAAGGAGATCGACGAACTCAAGAAGCAGGCCCGCGAGCTGGCCGAAAATCGGGCGGGTGCGACCACGCGGCACCTTCTGACATGGTCTGAACTGCGAAAGCGCTCGGACGTGTGGGACGTGACGCTCGACGATTCCGGGCTGACGTCGTTCAATCCGGGCAACGCCGTGCAGACATTCCGGGCCGCCACGCCCGAAGCGTTCGCCCGCGAGATCTTCGACCGCTACAAGACGGCTCCACAGCCCAAGGGGCTGGTCATCATGCTCGTCTGGTGGGGCAACACCCCCGCCCGGTGGCGTGAAGCGGCGATCGAAGGGGTGCGCATCGCCGCCGACCGCATGCGCGAAGACAGCGCCGGCCGCACCCGCTTCGAGTATGCCATCCTCGGTTTCCGCCCTGGCGACGCGAAATAGTGCAACGACAAAAACGCTTCTTGCGCTGCGGACTCGTGCTGCAATGCGGAGACAAGGAGTTGCGAAGAGGACAAAGACGCCAGACCGGCGCAAGCAGACGCCGCAGAGAGACAAGCCGCGGCGGAGCGAGTTCCCGGCTGATGAATCATCGCCCGAGCTCCGCGGCGTCACAGGAATGTCGCGAGCGCCGCGCTCGACACCCCACGGACGGATCAGAGATTTCGGCAGGGCTTCTCCGAGAGAACCGGGGAAACGTCTCGCGCCAGAAAATGAGGAGTGCTGACTCGGTGGCTGCGGCCAGTCCGGGCAAGGGCGTCATGGGTCCACGCCTTGCGGGCGAGATCGATCACGTTCCGCACCTGCATCTTTTGGAAGATCCGGTTCTTGTGCCGCGTCACGGTCGGGAGGCAGACCCGTAATGTCTGACCGATCTCCTTGGTGCTGCGTCCCTCGACGAGCAACTCGAGGGTCAGGAGTTCCTGCGGCGAGAGCAATGCCAGCAGCGCGTCATATTCCTGGAACATCGCACGCTCGGCGCGCCACTTCGTTGACAGCTCGATCGCCTGCTCGACCCTCGACTTGATGTCCCTCGGCGCCAGTTCCTTGGACAGAAAGTCAAAAGCGCCTGCCTTCATCGCCTGCACGATGACGCCGGCGTCGGTCACGACGGACAGGAAAACAAGAGGGATCGCAATTCGGTCCCGGTTGAGAATCTCCTGCAGTCCCAATCCGCCAATTCCCGGCATCTGGATGTCGACGACGAGGCAGCACGCATCAAATCGATGATCCTCGGCGCGCGAAAGGAAATGCTCGGCGGAGTCGAATCCGACCACCGTGATATCCGACCGCTCAAGCGTCCGCTGGAGCACACCGACGATCATGGGATCGTCGTCCACCACAAAGACTCGTGCCCCGGACATTGGATGATCTTCGCCTTTCGAATCAGAGTCGCGAACGCCGCCCTCGTTCGGCAATGTCTCAAGACTTTTTCGATCCGCCAATTTGTATATCGTGTTGGATAGTCGAGAGACTCTTGTGGAAAATCGTCAGAAGGTCCGCAGCCTCTGTTTCGTCAGGCCGGCTGGTGACGGATGTATTGATTTCCTCCCTTCCGTTTCCCAGGCCGCCATTCCCTTCGGTCGAGGACGACGGTGCCGGATTGTCCGTTGCGCGAGTGCCGGCGTCGACGACACATCACCGGCGGTGCGGACGCGGGAATCGCGAGCATTGCGAGGGAAATGCGGCACGCCGCTTTGGCCTGTAGCCGTCTCACGCCACGAGCGGCAGGCGGACCGAGAAGGTGCTTCCCTCGCCGGGCCGGCTTTCGACGTCGACGTCTCCGTTGAAGACTTCGGTCAAGTGCTTGACGATCGAGAGCCCGAGACCTGTTCCGCCCATGTCGCGCGAGCGGGCTTTGTCGACGCGATAGAACCGTTCGAAGATGCGCTCGAGGTGTGGGGGGGCGATGCCGACTCCGGTGTCCTGGACCTGAATCACGGCCATCCGCCCCTCGGACTTCCAGCGCACCGTGACCGACCCGCGCTCGGGAGTGTACTTGATGGCGTTGTCGACGAGGTTGTCGAGGATGGTCCGGAGGCCTTCCGCATCGGCCTGAACGCGGATTCCTTCGCGGTGCGGCTCGGTCGAGAGAGTCACTCCCTTCGAGCGGGCGACCGCCGCGTGCGCATCGACGCAGGTATGAATGACGCGGTCGATCGGGACGGCCACGACGTCGAAGACATCCTTGCCCGATTCGATCTGCGAGAGCTGGAGGAGATCGAGAATCAGCTTGTGCAGCCGCTCGGCCTGCTCATCGATCCGCCTCAGGAAGCTCCGGTTGTGGACCGGATCGTCGACCGCCCCGTCCAGCAGCGTCTCCGTGTAGGCCTTGATCGACGTGAGGGGAGTCTTCAGTTCGTGCGAGACGTTCGACGCGAACTCCGTCCTTAGGTTTTCCAGCCGGCGAAGATCGGTGACATCGTGCAGCACGAGCACGATGCCCGGACAGGGCTCTCCCGGCAGGCGAGACGCCAGGATGGCGACCACGGTCTGCGATCGCGGCAGTTGAATTTCGACCGACGTATTCTCGCGACCGGCGAGTGCGTTGCGCACGACGGTCGAAATCGTCTGGTTGCGGACGGATTCCCAGATGGGGCGGCCGATATCGGTGCTTTCCGAGAGGTCCAGCATGTAGCGGGCCGCCTGGTTCGCGAACAGGATCCGCTCGTGCTGGTCAATGGCGATGACCCCTTCAATCATGCCGCCGAGGACCGTTTTCAGGAGCTCGCTGCTCTCTTCGAGTTGCCGCCCCTTCGCCTGTAGCTCGGCGATCCGGGCCAGCTGCTGGCGGCTCATGGTGCGGAACGCCGAGGCGAGCCGGCCGATTTCATCCTGCGACCACGATTCGACGTCGATCGGCTCGTCGCCGTCGGCCACGGCCTGGGCGGCGGCGGAGAGTCTTTCCAGGGGACGCGTGATGCGGGCGACGGTAACCCCCGTGAGTGCCATCCCCACGAGGACGGCCGCCAGCGCGATTCCCACGATCCGCTGCCGCAGGGCGCCGACGTCCGCATCCACCGATCGAAACGATTCCCCCACCCGGACAAACCCCAGCGTCTCGTCGCCGCGGTTCAGCCGGACCGCCGCGTAGATCATCGGCTCGCCCGAGACGGGATGGCGATCTCGCGTGAGCCCTGTGTCGTGATCGCGGGCATCGAGGAATTCGGGGCGTCCTCGCACGTTCTTCTCCGCAGACGCGTTGACGTCCGTGTCGGCGACGACGGTGCCGTCCTCAACGACGAGCGTCAGATGCCGTCCCGTCGCGCGGGCCGCGCCCTTCCACGCACGATCGAGTTGAACCAGGTCGTCCCCGGAAGGAATGCTCGACAACCCCGCACGCAGCGTGATCGCGGCATCCGTCAATTCGCGCTCCAGGCCTTCCGTGGCGATTTTGCGCTGGCTGCGTGTGAGGACCAGCAGCGCGACAAGGGCGATGCTGAGCGTCAGCGCGGCGTGAATCGCGAAGATCCGCCAGAACAGCCGCGAGTTCCACATGCGATCCGGAAGGCCCGTTGCGGGATGAATTCAGGGGGAAGGCGTTGCGGTGGAGAGTCCTGCCCCCCACGAGCAGAAGTAGAACGCGCGGGGCACGCTGGCATCCAGCACAATATCGATCTCGCTGGCGGGTTTCGCGGGAAACGAAACCCCCAGAAGTTGTTCAAACAGTGTCTGCTGATTCTCGTAGGTGACAACCCTGGCGCTCGTCAATTCACACTTTTCTTGCAGCCACTTGATGGAATCTTCCTCGAAACCGATCTCATCGACGAGGCCGTGCTGCCTGGCCTGGTCGGCCGTGAAGATCTGTCCCGTCGCCACTTCCTTGACCTTGGCGGGATCGAGGGCCTTACGGTTCTCGACGATCACCCCCTGGAACCGCTGGAAGGCATCCTTGAGGATCTCGTCCCAGACGGAACGCTCCTCGGGGGACAGCTCTCGGAAGGGGCTGAGGGCGTCTTTGAGCGGACCCGTTTTCAAGGGGTCCGATGCCACGCCGAGCTTTTTCGCCGCCTCGGTCAGATCGTAGCGGGGAATGATGACGCCGATCGAACCGGTCCACGTGGTCGGCTCGGCGAAGATCTTTCCGTTCACGCCCGAACCCATTGCGACGTAATACCCGCCCGAGGCCGCCAGCCGCTTCATCTGCACGGCGATGGGCTTTTTCGCGTTCAGCTCCCGCAGACGGTAATAGATCTGGTGGCTGTCGGCGACCAGACCTCCGGGACTGTCGATCGAGACGAGCACTCCTTTGACCGAGTCGTCGTCCTTGATCTTCTCGATGACGCGAAGAATCCGCTCGGTGAACGGCGGCATGATCGTGCCGTGGATTTTCACCAGCGCGATCTTGTCGGAGGCCACGCGGTCGCCCGAGTGGTACTTCTCGATCGGACCATTGGGCTTCGTGAAATAGTCCCCGACAGCGGCGAACAAGCTGATGTTGAGGAGAATCGACAGCGCAAGACCAATCCACAGGACGCGGCGAGACCATTTGCGAAGTCCCGTTTCGGGCGGCTGAACCAGCAGCCAGGCAGGCTGGGGATCGGAGGACCGCGAACCAAACGAACCCGAGCCGCTCATGAGTCAACCTTCCTGAAATTTCCGCTGGCGCAAGGTCCCGCCGAGCTTAGAGATACCAAATGTCAATCTGGGAAAGCGGGCGAGACTCTTCCCGACTTTCCGCCTCTGCGGGCCTGCCCGCCGGAATCATTGGCAGGAACGTCAAAGGCGTCAAAACCGGACCATCCGGCGGGACGATAACTTCCTTGCAGACCGGTCGGTCGGGGACGCTCCGATTATCCCCGCCGTACCAGACCAGAGCAACGATCTCGCCGCACTCGGCTCGCCTGAAAATTCCGGCGTGCCGGGGACTGGCGATGGCTCGGACGCGCCCCACCAGGGAGGCCCCGGACGATGAATTGGTTCGTATCACGCAGCACGAATCGCTGGATGCTCAGCGCCGCCACCAGCCTTGCCCTGTTCCAGACCGAACAGGTCCTGGCGGCCGAGCGACTCGCCCCGCCTCAGGAACCCGCCCGGCTGACGCTGACCGAAACGGCTCGGGCGCTGTCTCCGGCCAGAGCCGTGCAGAGCCTTCTGGGACACTCGAAGGAGTCTTCCACCATTCCGGTGCTGGCCGCCGGAGGGGCTCGCAAGCTCCCACTGGTCAAGGTGGCCGACGAGGAGTTAAGTCCCGTGGAGCGGGAGCTCAAGAAACTCTACGATCGCGACGGTCGCAAGATGCCGCCGATGCGGAAGCCGGCTGTTCCCGACGTTCCTCCGGGGTCGATGCCGAAGCAGCGTCCGGGCTCGAACGTTCCGGTCGACGTCGATGCTCCGGCCGCGTTGCCGGCGCAGACGCAGGCGGCCCAGCCCATGCCGACGTCCAGGCCGGGAGTCCTGAACAAACTGAACCCGTTCAGCAGGAAGTCAGCGGCGCAAGCGTCCGGAAATGGGACTGCATCGAACGTTCCGCAACCGCCGAACGCCGGCGCGGCGAATTTTGCGCCCCCGCAGGGGAATGGCGGTCGATCGGCGGCAGGGATGGAAGAAGACGATTTAGCGGATTTCGAGCCGCCCACGGGGAATCAGGCCGGAAGCGGGCCGCAGGTTCGCAGCACACAGCCGCGCGTCGCCGAATTCCCGGCGATCAACCGCACGACGCCTCAGCCCTCGCCGTTCGCCGCCCCGCAGGTTCCGCAGTCGCAGTTCGCCGCTCCACAGTCGCAGTACGAGCCGCCGCGGCCTGCTGCCCCGCCGGTCAATCCGCAGGACGACTTCGAGAATCCGTTCCCGGACGAGACCCCGCGTCCGCCGGAACCGCAACGGACGGCTCAGCCGGCGCCGATGGTCGCTCCGCGCACGGCGGCCGCTCCAGTCCGGCCGTCTCGGGAAGACGACGAGAATCCCTTCACCGGATTGAAACTCGAAGAGTCGCCGCGACCGCAACCGCGTTCGACCGCTCCCACACCGGCTCCGCAGTCCACAAATCCTCGATTCGAAGCCCCTCGTTCCGAGGTCAATCCCTTCGAATCGCAGCCGCCGGCGCCGCCGCAGTTGAACACTCCGTCTGAACCGCGCACCACTGTGGAATCGCAGCCTCGGCTCGCGGCCCCGCGAACCGACGAGTTCGAGCCGCCGGTGCTTCGGACCCAACCCGAGCCGATGAGCACTCCGCGCCTGCAGGCCCCGGACCTCCCGACTCTTCCGACTCTTCCGACGACGGAGCGTGAGGACTCGGCGCCTCGTCCCCCGGCCGAAGGCTCCGGACCGCGGTTCGGCTCGGGCGAAGCGGCGGCGCCCTCGACCGCGCAGACGGCGCCGGAACGCGAACCCGGACCCGCGATGCGTGCTCCTGCCGCACGGGTCGCCATGCCGCGGTCGACACAGGCTCCGTCGGACGATGCCCATCCGGCTGCTCGGGCGCTGCCTCCAAAGCCGCTCGATCCGGAACCGGCCGCCGAGCTTCCGAAGAACCCGCACGAGCGCAAGCTCCGCATGATCGCCCAGCGGTCAGGAACCGGGTTCAAGGGATTCTGCCCCGTGACTCTCCGCGACGAACGCGAACTGGTCGACGCTTCGCCCCAGTTCATGGGAACCTACGAAGGCCAGACGTACGCGTTCGCCAGCCTCGAGGCGCAGCGGAGATTCGAGCGAGATCCGAAAAAGTACTCGCCGATGTCGGCCGGGTACGACGTGATCCTGCTCAGCAATCATGGCCGCGAGGTGCCCGGATCGCTCGATTACGCGATCTGGTACAAGGACCGCCTGCACCTCTTCAGCAGCCGGGAAACGCTGGAGACGTTCGTCGAAGGGCTCAATTCCAGCCCGGGACGCTGAGCCGTTGGCGACTTCGACGGAGTCGCCGGTTCCGCCGCCCGACACACCGCAAGAGAGCCGCAGGCAATTCGCCTGCGGCTCTTTTGCTTTTCGGCGGAGGGTGGATCCGATCAGCCTTTGATGACTCCGATGGGACGCATCCGGGCGACTTTCTTCGAGAGTCCCGCGTGGTGCACCACCTCGACGACCTCATCGACGTTCTTGTAGGCCTGCGGCTGTTCTTCGGCCAGTCCTTTCCAATTCGGAGCCCGAGCGACCACGCCGCGGGCGAGAAGCTCTTTATCGATGCGCCGGCCGGCCGCGGGCTTGACGGCCGCGGTGCGGCTCATCGCCCGACCCGCCCCGTGACATGTCGTTCCGAACGTCTGAAGCATGCTTCCCGGCTGGCCGACGAGGATCCAGCTCGCACGGCCCATGTCGCCGGGGATGATGACCGGCTGCCCGATCCCCTGGTAGAGAGGCGGAATCTCGGGATGACCGGGCGGGAAGGCGCGGGTCGCTCCCTTGCGGTGGACCCACACCCCCTTCTCGACGCCGTTGATCTGATGCCGCTCGAACTTGGCGATGTTGTGCGCGACGTCGTACAGCAGTTCCATCTGCAGGTCCTGCCATGTCCCGCCGAATACCCGCTCGAAGACCTCCCGCGCCTGCCACATCAAGAGCTGCCGGTTGCACCACGCGAAGTTCGCGGCGGCCCGCATCGCCCCCAGGTAGTGCACCCCTTCCGGGCTGTTGACCGGAGCGCAGGCCAGCTGCCGGTCGGGGAGCTCGATGCCGTATTTCTCGGGGACGCCGCGAAGCTGGCGCAGCGCGTCGTCACAGACCTGATAGCCCAGTCCGCGCGAACCGGAATGGATCATCACGCAGACCATGTCCTTCTCGAGCCCCATCACTTCGGCGGCCTCGCCATCAAAAATGGCGTCGACGGTCTGCACCTCCAGGAAGTGATTGCCGGACCCCAGCGTGCCGCACTGGTCGGACCCGCGCTCCACGGCCCGGTCGCTGACGTTGTCCGGCTCGGCTCCGTCGAGGCAACCATGGGCCTCCGTAAAATGGAGGTCACGCTCTGTCGCCAGTCCGCGCTCGCGAAGATAGGCCGGGCCCTGCGCCATCAGCTCCCGCAGCTCCTTCGGGCTGAAGCGATACTTCCCCGATTTCCCGACGCCAGTCGGAATCCGGTTGAACAGCTCGTCGATCAGCTCGGTGAGGCGCGGCTTCACCTGACGATACGTAAGGTTCGTCCGCACCATCCGCACGCCGCAGTTGATGTCGTATCCTACGCCCCCCGGCGAGATGACTCCGCCCTCGTCGGGATCGGTCGCACAGACGCCGCCGATGGTGAAGCCATAGCCCCAGTGGATGTCGGGCATCGCCAGGCTGGCCTGCTGGATGCCCGGCAGGAAGGCGACATTCGCCACCTGGTCGGGGGCGAGGTCGGCCCGCAGCTGGTCGAGCATCTCGGCGCTGGCGTAGATCAGTCCGTCCACCCGCATGCCGGGCTTGTACGACTTCGGAATCCGCCAGCACCAGTCGCTGACCTTCTCGAGCGGACCGCGATATCCGGGTTTGGCGGGCATGGCTTCTTGCCGATTCAAGGACCGTAGAGTTCTGGGCTGCAACGCGATGTCTTGCGACGGACACGGAATCGCATTCCCATGTTCGCGATTCTCCGTGCGGCGAACCATCGGTTCATTGTATGACAGCGGGCTCCGCTTCCGAAGGTCTCCTCCTGAGGATTGCCTCCCGTGTTGCGGCAGCCATTCGACGCGGCTTGTGTCATCCGGGCGCTGTCTCTAAACGCCAAAGGGCCGCGGGAAAACCCGCGACCCCTGGTCCACGCTTCGATTGATCGAGGGCGTCAGGCCAACTTGACGTTCTCGGCGCACGGTCCTTTCGGTCCCTGGCCTTCGGTGTAACTCACCTTCTGACCGACCTGCAGGCTGTCGTAGCTGACCCCTACAAGAGCCTTCGAGTGAAAGAACAGGTCTTTCCCTTTCCCCGTGTCGATGAAGCCGAAGCCCTTGTCCGTCAGCTTCTTGATCTTTCCTTCCGGCATCGGCAAACCTCTTATGAGATGGGCGAACGCCCGTCGAAGTGACGGATGTCTGGCACCCGTCGGAAGTTTAGTCCGTGGGAGACGCATGATGCAAATCGGATCGCACCTCGAATCTCCAAACACGCAAAATCTCTGGCGGGTGCAAAATCCTGCATCCCCGCTTCGTCCAAACGCTACGGATCAGGTGGCAGGAGGCTCGCCCCTCTCGGTTTCTCGCGAACTGATGGCCGCGTGAAGCTGACGCAGGAGCTCGCCCGCGTCGATACCGCGCTCGCTGCACGCATATTCGAGCGACTTCCCCCCGCACGACGAATCGATGCCCCGCGCCTGAAACACAGCGGTCGTCTCCGGGTGGTCGATGATCCAGTCGGGGACGCTGGAATCGAGATCGCAACGGGTCATTGCCGGCCTCGCAGCCCATCCTGCAAGTTCAGCTGAAGAGTTTCAGCAGCGGTTTGCCATTGTCGGCGACACGGAACGGACGACCCGACCTGGAGATGAACTCCTTGTCGATCGGCAGGCCCAGCGCATGGGCGATGGTTGCGTTGAAGTCCTGCACCGAGACGGCGTCCTTGTCGGGGCTCGCCCCGTCCTTGTCGGACGTCCCGTAGAACCGCCCCCCTTTGATGCCGCCCCCCGCCATCAATCCCGAGAAGACGCCGGGGTGGTGGTCGCGGCCGTTGTTCTGGTTGATGCGCGGCGTCCGCCCGAATTCCGTCCCCAGGGCGACGAGCGTGTTCTGCAGCAGTCCTTTCTCCTGCAGCTCGGTCAGCAGCGTCGAAAGGGCCTGGTCGAGGTTCGTCGCGCGGGCGGGGAGGTTATTGTCGTCGTAAATGTTGACGTGCATGTCCCAGCCGCCGAGCGTGACCTCAATGAAACGAACATCGTGCTCGACGAGGCGGCGTGCCAGCAGGCAACCCTGCCCGAAGGGGTTGCGGCCGTACTTGTCGCGGACGTCGGCCTTCTCCTGGTTGAGGTCGAAGGCTTTCAGTTCCTCGCTGTGCAGCAACTGGTCGGCCTGGCGGTAGAATTCTCCGTAGGCTTCGACCTGCTTCTGCGGGTACTTCTTGCGGAATCCCGAATCGAACTTGTTGATCAGGTCCATCCGCTTTTCGAAGGATTCGTCGGTCAGGTACTTGGGTGTCACCGTGTTCTGAAGTCCGGCATTGGGGTCGGCAACGGGGACCGGCGTGTAGGCCGGCTCGAGGTAGCCGGCGCCGGGATGGCGGGCGGCCGCGCCGACGATGACGTTATCCGGAAGAGCCTTGTTCTGCCGGCCGAGGACCTTCAGCGCCCAGGCCCCCATGGCCGGATGCCGGATCGACGCGATTTCCTTGAAACTGGTGTGAAGCAGATAGCTTCCCCCCTGGTGGTCGCCGGTTTCGGTATACATCGACCGGATGATCGCCAGATGGTTCGTCAGCGCGGCGAGCTTCGGGAGCGATTCGCCGATCTGCATTCCGGGGACGTTGGTCGCGATTCCTTTCGTCTGTCCCTGCGTCTCGCGGCCGGGCTTCAGGTCGAACGTGTCGAGATGCGTCATCGCTCCTCCCATGTAGAGGAAGATGACGTGCCGGGCGGTGGCCGCTTTGCCGGAGACGACGGCCGGCGCTTTCGCCGCCTTGTTGGCGGCCCCCTTATCGTCCGCCGCCAGGGCCCATGCGGTCGGGCCGACCGTCACGCCCAGCATGGCTTTGGCGGCCCGCTCGAGAAAGAGTCGGCGCGACGCAGAATCGAGGCCCTTGAGATGCGAGAACATGCTGGCGTGACCTGTCGAAGGAGAGCGAAGCGAACGCGGTGCGAAGCGAATGTCTGAATGTGTCGTCACTGAATGAACAGGAACTCGCGGGTGTTGACCAGCGACCAGATCACGTTCCCGAAGCCCGCATTCCCGTGCTTCTTGATTTCCTGAAGCGAGAGCGTCCGTTCTTCCGCCTCGGCGCGGCGCGACAGGATGCTCATGAAGATGGCGTCGACCCGAGACTCGGTCGTCTTTTCGGTGACGATGGTCTTGTGCAGCAGCGAACCCTCTTCGAGCAGCATGTGCGTGATAGGGCCGTTGAACATCTGGAGAACCTGCGGGACCGAACCGTCCTCGGACGACGACTGGATCGACTCGCGGTCGGACTGGCCGAACTGCCTGAGGAAGTGTCCGGCCGGCGGCGGTTGCGGGATTTCCGACGCCCTCACGAGCAGCAGCCCCTTGTAACGGTGATCCTTGTCGCGGGCGTCTCGCACCTTTTTCAGTTCGGGCGAACGCAGCTCCTTGTCGCGGTCGAAGATTTCCTGGGCGGTGATCTTCGTGAAATCGATATTCAGCAGGTTCGCCTCGATGTTCGCCGGTTCGATCTGGTATTCCTCGGGACTGAAGACCGCCAGCGTGACGAACGAGTCCCAGACCTGTTCGGCCGTCATGCGCCGCAGGACAGGTCCGGGGAAATGGTATTCCTCGCCCGGCGTCACCTCGGCGTGCGTCGCCTCGCGCTGGTATGCCTTGGTGTTGTAAATGATCCGCAGAAACTCCTTCATGTCGAATTTCAGCCGGATCATTTCGGATGTCAGAAAATCCATCAGTTCCGGGTTCTCGGCGACGGTGTCGTCCTTGATGTCGTCCTCCGGTTCGATGAGGCCGACGCCGAACGACTTCTTCCAGAGGCGATTCGCGATCGTCTTGGCGAATCGCGGATTCTGAGGCGAGGTGAGCCACTTCGCAAAGACGGCGCGGGGCGACTCGCCTTTGCCGACCACGGCCGTCGGACCGAAGATCGTTCTGGGGGCCACCGGCTGCTTCGGCTTGCCGTCCGAGTATTGATAGTCGTGAGGAAGGAGCAGCTGAGTCTTCGGATTCTCGAAGACGACGAACGTGTTCCCCGCGAAAAACCGGTTGTACTTGCCGCCGTTCAGGAACTTGTCATCGATTTTCTTGAGATCTTCCCGCAGCTTCTGAACCTCCTTGCCTCCTCCCTTGCGGGTGGCGGTGGGGAAAGTGAAGGCGGCCATTTCGTAGAATTCGCGCTGCGTCCATCGATCGAACGGGTGGTTGTGGCATTGAGCGCAGCCGATCTGGGTGCCGAGGAAGATGCGGACCGTGTTGTTGGTCCAGTCAAGCGGCATCCCGCTGTCACGGAGGACGTAACCCGCCGCCGGGTTCTCCCAGACCTTCCCCTCGGCCGTCAGCATCTCGTAGACGAATTTGTCATACGGGGTGTTCTTCTCGAGCGATTCCTTCACCCATTCGCAATAGGGCCGACCGGGGACGTTGTTGGCGATCGCGCCATCCTTCAACCGCAGGATGTCGGCCCAGTAATTGTAGAAATTGCTGGCGTATCCCTCCTGGTTGAGGAGCGAGTCAATCAGCCGCACCCGCTTCTGGGAGTCGTTGAGCGTCAGGAACGTTCTCACCTGCTTGTAACGCGGAATCGTTCCCGCGATATCCAGGTGGATGCGACGGATGAATTGCGCATCGGACGACATCTCGTTCGGCGTGACGTTGTGCTTCTTGTAATTCGCCTCGATCAGGCGGTCGATCTGCGCGGCCGATTCGAGAGCCCTTGCCCGACCCTCGGCCGAGACGTTCGAAATCTTCTGCTTTCGCGCCGGCACGACGATCGGCGGGGCGGCTGGCTTGCCGGCATCCTTCTTTCCGTCGTTCCGGCCTTTATTAGGCGCGGCCTTCGCGGGACCGGCTGCCGGCGATGACAACGGAGCGACGCCGACGGCAAGGACCGCTAGCGACAACGCAACCAGCAGCGGTTTCGTGGACCAGACGAAACGACAACCGCGAATCATGGCGATACTCCACCGCACTGTGAGTCCGAGCGACCGCTCGTTTCAACCGGCCTCCACGGGACGAGCCATCCGCGAGATGGGAGCGAAGCCGCGCAGCTGATCCGAGGAAGCTCCAATTTACCGTTGAGTTTCCAGATCTTCCAGACAGATGCCTGCCTTCGAATCGCTGAATCGCTGGAACACCGAATGTGAAATGGCCTTCCAAGGATTCTGTCGGACAACTGGAACGCCCGATCACGCCGTTTCACGTGTCGGCTCGGGCGCCGGCACCTGAGACGAGAAGTAAGTCCACGTCACGGCGAGTGCCGCCGCGCAGCAGGCAGCCCCGATTCCGAGTGCGGTGAGATAAACGCTCAGAAAGTCCTCTGACCCGGAGAGACGCTCCTTGCCGACCAGGATTGCGACGTAACCGAGATATCCGATCGAGTCGGCCAGGTAGATCAGGAAGCCGATGTTCCCCCGCTCGCGCGTCATGGCGATCATCCGCTCGAATAACGTCGTGTGCATCGCGACATACGGCAGATAGAGCCCCAGTCCCGTCAGAACCATGAACGCGAACCCGCCAAACCAGCGTTCGCGCAGCCCCAGCAGAGCGAACCCCAGAAGCAGCATCGCCGCGATCGATACTGCAACCGCCGTGAAGAAGGCCCGGCGGTTATCCTCGATCAGGACGCTCAGCCCGTTGACCAGCAGCACTCCAAGCGTCACGCACAATTCCGACTTCGTGAACAGGGCGGGGGCTGTCGTCTCACCCAGGCCCAGCCACAGCTCTCGGCCGAAATCGGCCCGCATGCTGCGGAGTATGGTGATGAGGAGGAAGACGAAGACCAGCGACGCGACCCCCGGACCGTATTCGACAAGGAACCGTCGACGGTCTGCGACCAGCATGGGCTGCCGCTGACAGCGGTGATCGACGTCATCCGGCGTCGGGGGCGGGATCCGCGACAGCATCCAGACGAAGAACAGAAAGGGAGGAGCGAACGCCACGCCCGCAGCGGCCGGCATCCACCGCTCGTCGAGCCCGCTTTCCAGAAGCCATGTCCCCAGCGACTTGGTCACTCCATCGGCCAGGATGAAACTGGCGCACAGCCCGGCCGCGAGCGCCTCGGTATGACGCCGCCCTTCGAGGTAGCCGACGACCAGTCCGAAGAACAAACCGAGCGGAAACCCGTTCCCGAAAAAGCAGAGAGCGTGCCAGGGTGAGGGGACGACGGCGAAGAGGAGCAGGAATCCTTCCGCGGCCGCGATGAGTCCAATAATGCCCAGCGCGCGGCGCTGCGGGGGCATTTCGGCAATGACGCGGATGCCGATGAATTTCGCCGTCATGTAACCGAGAACCTGGGCGACCACCAGCACCGTCTTCTCGGACAGCCCCCAGACGACTCCTTCATAAGCCCCCGCCGTGAAAGGCTTGCGAAAGTCGTACATGCAGAAATAGACGCCGAAGGCCGCGACGGTCGCCCAAAGCGAACGACCCCACGGCGCGGGCCGCGGCCGCGGCAATGCATCGGGTTCTGCGCTCAGCGGCATGTTTCCTCACACGCGGTCAGGCCGATCCAGCCGTCGGCTCGTCAAGTGGGCGTTCGCCATGGATGACTTGTTCAGCCGCCGAGAGGCTTGTCCTTCGAAAGATAGTCGAAGAGGTCCCGCAGGTCCTGCGGCTTCAACTGCCGATAGAGGTCTTCCGGCATCAACGAGGCGGGGGACTCCGTCATGTCTTCGATGAGTTCGCGCGGAAGCACTTTCGGTTCGTTCTTTCCATCGGCCAGAGTGATGCCGGCGGCATTCGAGTTGATGATGAGTCCGGTCAGCACGCGCCCGTCCGTCGTCTGCACGACGTAGCTGAGAAACTCCTTCCGGATCTGGGCGCTCGGATCGACAAGGCTCGTCAGGAGAAATGTCTGGTCCTTGCGGTTGGCATGGGTCAGCTCCGGCCCAAGCTTCTTTCCCTCGCCGAAGAGTTCGTGGCACGTGGAGCAGTGCTTGCGAAAGAGTTCGCGTCCCGCGGCGGCATGACCCGGCCCGGCCCGCAGGTCGTTTGAAAGCCGACGGATCTCCGCCAGTTTTTCCTCCGGCGTCCCGGCCCGCACGTTGCCCCAGTACTTTCGGACAAGCGAATCGATCTCCTTGTCGGCGTGCAGGGCCATCCGGCGCACTTGCTCAACCGGGACGTCCTTGGGATCGACCTTTCCCTCTTCCAACAAGGCCAGGAACGCGACGGCGGTCGCTTTGCGGCCGAACAGCACATCGCGGGCCTGATGCCGGACGGCCGGCGACATCGTCGGATACTCGGCCAGTATGGTGGAAGCGATCGCGTCGTTCGGGAAACGCGACAAGACCTGGAGCACGGCGATCCGCACGGCGTCGGGCTCGTCCTTCTTGAGCAGCGGCAGAAGTGACTCCACGGCCGACGCGTCTCCCAGTTCTTCCAGGATGGCAAGAGCCGCCACGCGCGCCCGCGTCTCGGACTGGCGATTCGTCGCCGTTTCGAGCACCGATCTGGAAACCGGCACGATCATCAGCCGGAGTGCGATGCGCGTGCGGACCGGATCGTCGCGCCGTGCGGTCCACTCCTCGGTGACCAGTTGCCGGAGAGAAGCCGGAGCCCGTTCCGTGCGGCCTCCGAGACGGCGACCCGTCTCCGACTTGACGGCCGCCTGGGTCAGCAAGTCGCTGGCCAGCAATCCGGTTTGAGCGGGGGCGCCGATCAGCCGCAATCCCGATTCGAAGGCTTCCAGCAGTCGTTGTCGATGGGGCCGCAGGGCGGGAGCGGTCAGGATTTGCTCGCAGGCCGCCAACGAGTCGTCCGTTCCTTCCGCCGCATAGCGCTGGATCAACCGAGGAAGAACGACATCGCGGATCAGAGGGCGTTGAAGTGCGTCGGCCCGGCATGCACGGTCGAGCAATGACGCCTTTCCGGCGATGGCATGATGCTCGACTCCCCACCAGAGGGAGAGGGGAATCAGAGGGTCGACGGCATCCTCATCGTGTTCCATCAACGCGAGCAAAACCGGCATCGCATTTTCGTGCGACATCCGTTTCGCCGTGCACGCCAGTTGTAATCGCACGCGCGGACTGGGATCGCTTTTGGCGAGCTCGCACAACTCGGTTGCCAGGGCCGCGGCATCCTTGCCGGAATCACCCGCCAATCGCACGCCCCACGCCCGTACCGCTTCGTCCGAGTGCCGGATCGACTGCGTCGCCAGCGACAGGTCGAACTGGTCCGCAGTGGCCAGCGTCCAGAGGTCCTGTAACGACCGCGAGGAATCTGTCGCCGTGCGAAAATCTTCGCGAAGACGGCTCATCGAGCTGGCATTTCGACGTGCGGCAAGTTCCTGTCGAACCCGGCGCGACATCCAGCCATCGCGGTCATTTCGCTGCAATTCAAGTTGTCCGTCAGTCATCGTCCGTGGGTCAACAAAGGCGCGTTTCGCTTGATCGGCGTCTTTCCACTGAATCCGATAAATGCGGCCGTTGGTTCGGTCCCAGTCGGCGTCAGGATCGGGATGGGCTGTCCGCTGGTCGTGCCAGTCGGCGACATAGACCGCCCCGTCCGGCCCCTGAGTGACATCGCAGGGGGCAAACCAGGTGTCGTTGGCCACCAGGAGATTGCCGCCGAAGGACGTAGTGACCGCCGTGCGGTTCGGGGAAATCGTATGCCAGCGGACGGCATGCCCCAGCAGGTCGGCCGCGATCGTCACGCCGCGGAACTCGGCCGGAAAAGTCGTTCCGCTGTAAACGATCCCGCCGGCCGTCACATGCCCGCCCGAAACGCCCCTGTGGGGGACATGATCGTAGTATCCGAAGGCGTAGGGATTGTGCAGGGCGCCATGCTTGCCAAAGGCCTTCCAGAGGTACGCCCCCTGGAGACCGTGCAGCATGACGTTTCCGCCGTAGTTCGTGCTGTAGAACAAGTCGCCCTTCGCGTTGAAGTCGAGTCCCCAGGAGTTGCCTCCCCCTTCGCAGAACAGCTCGAAGGCTTTGGTCCGCGGGTGATATCGCCAGACCCCCTGCTGAAACTCGATGCCGCGGATGTTGGCGGTCACGGTGCTTCCCTGGCAGCCGTAAAGCCAGCCATCGGGCCCCCAGGTGAGCGAGTTCGCCACGGAATGGGCGTCCTGCATCCCGAAACCGGTCAGGCAGACCTCCGGGTCGGAGTCGGGAACGTCGTCGCCGTTCGCGTCGGGGTAAAAGAGCAGATAAGGGACGTTGAGGACGAATACGCCCCCCTCGCCGAAAGCAAACCCCGTCGTGAGGTTCAATCCGTTGACGAAGTCCTTTGCGGAATCGGCACACCCGTCGCCGTCGGTGTCCTCGAGAATCGTGATTCGATCGGCGCCACGGGGCCCTTTGGGGGGAGGATCGGGGATCCGGTCGTACTCGGTCCGTGAATAGCGGTCGACTTTGACCCGCTTCAGGCCTTCCGGATTCGGATACTGCAGGTATTGAATGCACCAGAGCCGGCCGCGATGATCGAAATCGATGGCGACGGGTTGGCGGACGAGCGGTTCGGAGGCCACAAGGTCAACACGAAACCCGTCGGGCACCCCCATTCGTTTCACCGCTTCGGCGGGTGTGTAACCCTGCCCCTGCGCGGCGCCAATCGCTCCGATCCAGGTCACGAAGACGACAAGAACGGCCCCGACTCGTCCACGCGACATCGCTTTGCTCCGCACAATCCGGTTGTCGGCAGGATCTCTGATCGCCGATGCCAACACACTGACACGTCATGCGGCATGCGCCAAGGCTGTAGGAGAGGACGACAGCGACGGCAATGCCACGTCGGTCGGTCGCGACGCAGAGGATTCGGAATCGACAGGAAATGCGTTCGCCGCCCGACGTCTCCAACGACAAAATGGCGGGCTTTCTGTAAGAGCCGTCCGGGCTGCATGGGCCTGCTCGAAGCGCGTCGGTTCTGGCCGCGAGCATCGCATCGCCAGCGTCCGGAGGCTGCACACAATCTGCCGTCGACCTGGCACTCCGGGGGATTCGCCAGCTCAGCGTCCACTGCGGACGCGAGATCCCGTACGGACGAGGATGTTGCGAAATCCAGCCGAAAAATTTGACCGGCGGCCACCGCGGTCGGTTATGCTCCGCACGACTCCGGCGATGGTCCGGATGCGCCGCACAGTGCCATTTCACGCATTCCCCATTTGTATCTCACTCAATCCCCATTCGAGCGCCGAGCGGGCGAGCCCGTCACATCACGCTGATCCGCACTCCCCACGATTCCCACCACCAGATTCGAACGCTAGGCGGAGATCCCATGATCGATGAGTTCCTGGAAGGAAACAGGCGGTTCATCTCGAACGAGTTCAATCATCACCTCGACTACTACCATGGGATTGCCCGAGGTCAGTCGCCGACGATCCTGTGGATCGGATGCTCGGATTCCCGCGTCTCGGAAGATGTCGTCACCGGAAGTAAGCCCGGGACCATTTTCGTCCATCGGAACATCGCCAACATCGTGGCGTATAACGACGTCAACATCGCCGCCATCCTGGAGTACGCCCTGGTCCATCTGAAGATCCGCGACATCGTCGTGTGCGGTCACACGCGGTGCGGGGGGATCGCGGCCATCGAGGACGGCGTCGAGGAGAACTACATCGCCGACTGGCTCCTGATCGCGTCCGGAGCGAAAGAGAAGGTCGACGAGATTGCCCGCGAACGCAACCTGACCCGGGACGAGAAGCTGAACCTGTTGATCGAAGAGAACGTCCGTTTGCAGATCAAGCACCTCGAGCAGTTCTCGCTGGTCAAGAGCCTGGCGCGGAAGGGACAGGCCCCCGCGATCCACGGGTGGGTTTATTCCGTGGAATCGGGGGCGATCAAGACGTTGGTCGACGGCCGGCGCGCCCCCTGAGTCCCGGCGAGCGTCGCACGTCAGGCGTCCGAGTGACCGTCTGTCGGCCGCGGTCAGGAACCGTGGGAACACGCGTCGTCGGACATTGTCCATCCGACGGGCGCGGACCAGGCGGTCACTTCGTCCCATGCGACCCGCCGCGCCTCGGGATCCTCCACGAGGCAGTCGCGCATCAGCAAGAACAACCGCTCGTCGAGATCCGCGGGGAACTCGGAGCGGCTGGGAAACGACCAGTTCCACCGTTCCCGAACCAGATCGGGAAAGCGGTGGGCTCGAAACAGGGGCCGCCCCGTCAGCAGCTCATAAGTCACGGCCCCCAACGCATACAGGTCGGAGCGGGTATCGCCGCGCTCTCCGGCGAGTTGCTCGGGGGCCATGTAGCGGGGAGTTCCAATGATCTGCCCGAACGTGGTCAGGGCTGTCGAGTCGCTGAGAGAACACCGCGCGAGGCCGAAGTCCGACAGCTTCACCGTGCCGTCGCGGGCCACCAGTACGTTCGATGGCTTGATGTCACGATGGGCGACGCCTTGGCCGTGCGAGTGACAAAGGGCAGTGGCCAACTGGCCGACGATCCCCCGTACCGACGCTTCCGGCAGTGCCTTCAACTGGGCAAGGAAATCATCCAGCGGCAGCCCGTCGCACAGCTCCATCGCGATGAAACAGGTTCCGTAGGCGGAGAACTCGCCGAACACGCGAACGATATTCGGATGCTGCAGAGATTGCACGATCGCCGCTTCCTGCCGGAAGCGGCGGAGGACGGCCCGGTCGTAGACCAGGTCGTGCCGCAGCATCTTCAGCGCCACATCGGCGCCGGACGCCACGTCCGTGGCCGCATACACGATGCCCATGCCGCCGCGGCCAAGTCGCTGTCGAACGCGGTATCCGTGAAGCACCTTGCCCCACAGGACGTCCAGAGCGAGCGTTCCGATCCGTTCCGAGATGAGCTCGGAAAGGGCCGCCGTCATCTCGGGATGGTGGCCGACGAGGTGCTCGAGTTTTTCGCGCGGAATGAACGCCGCACGCCCCGCACTCACCGCCGTCACGCTGGCGCTGCGGCGTTCCCGGGTGAAGACGCCCAACTCGCCGACGATGGCGTGACGTTCGAGCCGGGCGATCGAATGCCGGGCGCCGCTGTCGACCACCGAAACTTCCACCGCCCCGTCCAGAATGACCAGCAGACCGTCGGCGTCGGCTCCCTGGCGAAGCAGCACGTCCCCCGACTGGAACTCCCGAATCGTGGAGTGCAGCGCCAGCGCCTCGAGCACGACGGGAGCCAGCTCGGCGAACGGTCGAATCGTCGCGTAGACCTGGCAGAGAGTCTCGGTCGGCGAGCTCTCCAATCCGCCGGCGGAGTCGTTCGACGTGAGGATCGGAAACGATTCGTCGCAGTCGTCGAGCAGCGAGCGGAGCGAACGCTCGACGGTCAGTTCCGACTCCAGCCGTTCGACCGCGACGCGCCCCAGCCTCTCAAAGCGGCTGGCATATTCGTCGAAATTCGGACGATCTCCCCAACGCTGGCGGACTCGAAACTCGTGCGCCAGCAATTCGAGTATCGCACTCTCGTCGAGGGTGACGTCGAGATCGTCCAGGTAGGCCTCCAGCAACCGGGCATGCTGGATCGTGGCAGCGCACCCTTGCGGGGCACGGGGTAGGCTCGCGGGTGAATCGACCCGCATCCACCTCTGCTCGAGGTCGATCTTGATGAGCTCGAGCGCCAACCCGCGGCGATCGCCGGCCGCGGAAGCCGACTCGGCCAGACCCCATTCGTTCAACAACTGAGGAATCGAGCCGGGAACGCCCGTCTGCCAGGCCTGATGAAAACGTTCGATCAACGTTGCGGCGAGAGGCGATGCCGGCCTGGTCATTCACGCACTCCGCGGAAACTTCATCGGCGCTCGCGCGACCGGCAACGGCGGCCGGGGTGATCGGTCGGTGCCGTCGACCACCAATCCGAAAAGCGGAAAGCAACGCACTGGATTGGCGGTTTCAGAACGGTTTCAAGCGTGCCGATCGATCGAAACATTGACCGTACCACACGATTGCAGGGAAATTCAATGTACAACTTGTTACGTTAGAAGCGCAGGATGATCGGGATCGGCGAAGGAAGAAATCAGCCCCTGATTCGTTGATAGAGTCGGAACGCAGGAAGGGCGCAATCGCATGACGACTCTCGACGAACGATCGGACGACGAACGCTGGACGCAACTCATTGAGGGGTTGCGGCGAAGCGATGACGATGTCTTGCGGGAGTTCTATGACCGGTATGACGGGGCGTTGCATCTCATCGTTCGACGCCGGTTGAGCCCGGCGTTTCTGCGGCGGTTCGACTCGGATGACGTGGTCCAATCGACGCTGCGTACATTCTTCCGGCGCGTCCAGACCGGCGACCTGGAGATGCAGCAGGGGCAGCGGTTGTGGAACCTGCTGTGTGCGATCGCCCTGACCAAGCTTCGAGAGAAGGTGCGCTTTCATTCGCGGATGCAGCGGGCCGTCCAGCGGGAGTGCTCGCTCCAGAGACCGTCCGGAGCGGCGGATCTGGGGTCGGCTCCAGTCGTCCCGGCATGCGATCCATCGACGGATGTTGACTTCGCGGACGCATTCGAAGCGATCCTGAAGTCGCTGGATGAAAAGGACCGTGTCCTGGTCGATCTGAGGCTTCAGGGCCGGTCGAACCAGGAAGTCGCCGACGAACTGGGAGTGTCGGATCGGACGGTGCAGCGGATGCTGACCCGGCTGGCAGAGAAGTTCGAGTCGGTGTTGCGGGGCGGGAATTGACGGCGATGAAGCCTGGGATGCGCTTCGACGGCATGGGCAGCGTGTGACATCGTTCCGAGTCGAGAGTCGATCACGAGCAGTTCGAGGGTTCCGTGAAGATCAGCATCGGTACCAAGTTCGGCCTCCTGACGAGCGTGCTTGTCCTCCTGACCGCGGTCTTCGTCGCCCGGGCGATTCAGGCACTTTCCGTCCGGCAGGTCATCGACCATGAGGTGGTCGACCTCGCCGACGAGACGAACCTCACCGCCGAGCAGATCCGACGGGAAATCGCCACCTCTCGGCGTGACGTGCTGGCCCTGACGAACGATCTGACCCCCGACGAAATCGCCGCAGCCGTCGCGGGCGAAGGGCCGCCGGAAGGAACCTTCGACCGTTGGAAGAAGAAAGCGGAAGTCCGACTCAACGAACTCTCCTCGCAGAACGAACTCGCCGACGGAGACCTGCGAGGGAGCGATCGCCTGGAACTCCTGCAGGTCGAAATCTGGGACTATTCGAGGACCGGGGAACGCCGGCGCACGAAGCCGCTGGCCGTTGCCACGAACGGACTGATCGAGTCGATCGTGCCTCCCTCGCGACAGGGAGAATTCCTGGCGGAGATCGCGAAGCAGCCGATCCGGTCTTCCCGCATCTCGGAGTTCGAGTACGGCCTCGTCACCTATAAGGAGAGGTCAAAGGAACAGCCGGGCCCCGCCGCGGCGACCGGACAAAAGCTGCTGCTTCAGGTCGCCGCTCCAGCCCAGCGCTGGCAGGGTGATAAAGGGGGGCCCGAGGTGCCGTTGATCGTCGTCGCGACGCTCCACTGCCGCCATCTCGATTCGGACCTCAGCCAGCCCGATCAGACGGCGGCTTCGCCACGGCATTTCCAGTTTCTGTACGACATGCGCGGCAACATGCTGCAGGCGCCGGGCGCACCCGGCGAGAGCGACAAGACCCCGGCAAAAGACCAGTCCGCCGGCATTCCTGAAGTCAGGAACCTGCTGAGCGATTTCCGCAAGGAGGTCGAAGCCGGGAATACGGAACTGACGCGGCAGGGGGATACGATTGAGGAGATCGGCGTCCCTCAATTGACGTCGTTGTTCTGCCTCAGCGACAAACTCGACGAGCACAATCCCCTCGTGGCCTTTCTTGACCTGGCCCCGAAGACGCCCGACCCCCCCGAACGCAGGCGGGCGAAAGCCGCATTCCGCCGCGAATTGAACGACTGGCTTCAGAGTCATCCCCGATACGCGCTCTCCCTTCCGACGGCCGGCAATCCCCGGTTCAGGGTCCGCTCCATGACGGAGAACCGCGCAAACCTGAAGACGTTACTGACGGAGCTGGGCACTCGCTTGAAAGGGGCGGGCATCGACCAGCCCATTCCCTGGCAGGACCCGGTGGAGCTGCGGAACTTTGCCGTGCACGTCCTCAGACTTCCGTACGAACCCGAACTGGTCAAAGGCGTCTCTCCGGACGAACGGTACATCGATATGGCGGTCGCCGTGTCGAAGGAGGAGATCGCGTCGGACGTTTATGGCGAGGTGGACAAGGTCAAGTGGGTCGCCTACGCGCTGGGTATCGGGGCGGCGATCCTGGCGATTCTGTTTTCGCTGCTGATAACCCGCCCGCTGAACAAGATTATTGCGTCAACCGAGAAGCTGGGGCGCGGCGACTTCGACGTGGTGCTGCCGGTGAACGACCGCGGCGAGGTCGGAGTCCTGGCCCGCTCGTTCCGCGACATGGTCGATCAGATCCGCGAACGCAACCGGAAGCTGGAGGAGGAACGCGAGACGATCCGCAACCTGAACGACGATCTCACGCTGGAGAAGAGCCTGCTGCGGATCCGGGTCAACGAACGCACGTCCGAATTGCAGAAGTCGACGGAAGAACTGAAGGCCGCCCGCGACGAAGCGGTGGAAGCCAATCGCGCGAAAAGCGCCTTCCTGGCCCAGATGAGCCACGAACTGCGGACTCCGCTGAATGCGATCATCGGCTATGGCGAACTGCTGACCGAAGAGGTGGAAGAGGACGAAAGCACGAAGCGGTTTCTCCCGGACCTTAAGAAGATCATCGATGCGGGCAAGCACCTCCTCGCGCTGATCAACGACGTCCTCGACATTTCGAAAATCGAAGCGGGACGGATGGAGCTTTACAACGAGTCGTTCGACGTCCGGCCGATGATCGAAAGCGTCGTCACGACGGTCGACCCGCTGGTGAAGAAGAACGCCAATACGCTCCGCTGGAGCTGCGACGACCGGCTGAGCACGCTGTTCGCCGACAAGACCCGCGTCCGCCAGATTCTGTTCAATCTCCTCAGCAACGCCTGCAAGTTCACCGAGAAGGGGGAGATCACTCTGACGGCCGGCGTCGAGCAGCTCAATGGAACCGAGATGGCCTGCTTCGCCATCCGCGACTCGGGCATCGGCATGACTCCCGAGCAGATGTCGAAACTGTTTCAGAGCTTCCAGCAGGCCGACGTTTCGACGACCCGCAAGTATGGCGGCACGGGGCTCGGCCTCGCCATCACCCGCCGCTTCTGTGAAATGATGGGGGGGGACGTCACGGTCCGCAGCGAGCACGGCAAGGGATCGACGTTCACCGCCCGCTTTCCCGTTCACGGCAAACCTCAGACGGCCGCGGAAGCCTTCCCCATCATCGACGCGTCGCAGAACGGCGCCGCGGCGACCGTCCTGGTCATCGACGACGAGCCGGGCGCGCGCGATCTTCTGCAGCGGTACTTGACTAAAGAAGGTTTCCACGTCGTCACGGCGGCCAGCGGGGCAGAAGGACTGCTCAAGGCCCGCGAGCTGCAGCCCGCGTTCATCACCCTCGACGTCATCATGCCGGGGATGGACGGGTGGGAAGTCCTGGGCATTCTGAAGAACGACAAGCAGGTGTGCGACATCCCCGTCATCATGCTGACGATGGTCGACGACCGGAATCTCGGAATCGCGCTCGGAGCGACCGAGTTCCTCACGAAGCCCATCAACCGCGAGCGCCTGATCGAACTGGCCGCGCGGCACCGCAATCCCGCGACCGGCAACCACGAAGTCCTCATCATCGAGGACGACGCTCCCACCCGAAGCCTCATCGCGCGGATTCTCCACGGGGCGGGCTGGCATGTGACCGAAGCCGAGCACGGTCAGGCGGGACTTGCCGCCCTTCCGAAATGCCGCCCCGCGATTATCTTTCTCGACCTCATGATGCCGGTCATGAACGGCTTCGCCTTCCTCTCCCAATTGCGCAGCCTGAGTGAGTTCAAGTCAACGCCGGTTGTCATCGTCACTTCGAAGGACCTGACGGCCGACGAGCGAAACTGGCTCAAGGGGGAAGTTCAGCAGATTCTGACGAAAGGCAATTACAGTCGCGAACAGCTGCTGGACCAGGTTCGACGGCTCGTTCCCCGGTCGAGCCCCGCCGGTTCTTCTGCCGCGATGACGTCCTCCGGGGCGGAAGCCTGAGAGTCTGGGCAGGCTGTTGCGAGTTTGACGAAGAATGATTATCGCAGACCACGTCACCGAGCGCAGATCGGTGGAGTTCCTCATTGACACGGAGCGGCGGGCAATGCCAAAGATACTGCTGGTCGACGACGAAGAGCCGAACCGCGACTTTCTGTCACGGCGGCTGGTGAAGCGGGGGTATGTCGTCGTGGAAGCCGTCAACGGCGTCGATGCCTGCGCCAAGGCGGATTCGGAGCGGCCCGACATCATCCTCATGGACGTCAACATGCCGGTTCTCGACGGGTTGCAGGCGACGCAGCAGATCCGCTCGAACCCGGACATTCGTCAGATTCCCATCATTGCCCTCACAGCCCTCGCCATGGCGGGCGACCGCGAGCGATTGCTGGCGGCGGGCTGTGACGACTATGAAAGCAAGCCCATTGAACTGCCGCAGCTCCTGACGAAGATTCAAACGCTCCTCGACGCGCGCTCCGCCACCTGAAGTACGCCCGCCGGATCAGGAAATTGCCCTATGCCGACCGCAACCTCGACCCAGACTGCCGATCCTGTGGAATCGCGCACGTCGATCCGCGCCCGGCAGGTGTTTCTCGTCTCCAAGCGGGATGAGCTCCTCACTCCGATTCATGCGATTCTGGACATCGTCGAGCGCATCCTCGTCGACTCGCGGGCCGCCCGGCAGGAAGGCTTCGTCCGCGACATGGGTAAGGTCCGTCAGGCCGCGCTCGAACTGCGCGACCTGATCCAGGACGTCCTCTCCCCCGCCCGCCTCATGTCGACCGCCGAGGCCGACTTCGAAGCCCTCCGTTCCCGCATCCGCCACGAGATGCTCAACAAGCTGAACCCGGTCATCAACTACCCGGAGATGTGGCTGGAAGACGCCGACGAAGAATTCCTGCAGGGGTTCGTCGGCGATCTCGAAATGCTCAATTCGCTCGGCCGGCGGTGCTTCGCGCTCATCGACACGATTCTGGCGTCCTGGAACATCGAAGCGGCGGTCGAATCCAAGGAGCTCGACCTGCAGTCGATCGAGGACATGGTCCAGCGGATGTCGTCCGAGCTCAGCCCCGCCATGACGGAAATCGGGCACATCCTGATCGTCGACGACAACGGGGTCAACCGCGACATTCTGCAGAGGCTGCTCGAACCGCTCGGCCACTCCATCACGACCGCGTCGAATGGCCGCGAGGCGTTGAATGCCGCCCAGAAGGGGGGCATCGACCTGATCCTGCTCGACATCGTGATGCCGGAGATGGACGGTTTTGCCGTGCTGATGGAGCTGAAGTCCGATCCGAAGCTCCGCGACGTTCCCGTCATCATGATTTCGGCCCTGGGAGAGATCGAGTACGTCGTCAGCTGCATCAAGCTGGGTGCCGAAGACTACCTCAGCCGTCCCTACAATCCGGTCTTCCTCAAGGCGCGGATCAATGCCTGCCTCGAGAAGAAGCGGCTCCGCGAGCGCGAGCAGCAATACATCGCAGAAATCGACCGCGAACGCCGCCGCGCGGACGAGTTGCTGCACGTCATCCTGCCCGGGCAGATCGTCGTGGAGCTCAAGGAGAAGAACCGCTTCGCTCCCCGGCGGTACGAAGGGGTGGCCGTGCTGTTCGCCGACATCGTCGACTTCACGCCGTACTGCGAAACGCATACGGCGGAGGAAGTGGTCGAACACCTGCAGGGGCTCGTCGAGACCTGGGAGACGGCCGCGCTCAAGTACGAGGTCCAGAAGATCAAGACGATCGGCGACGCCTTTATGGCGGCTTGCGGGTTGCTCACTCAGGTCGACAATCCGGTGCTGCGGTGCATCCAGTTCGGCCGCGAGATGATCGCCGCCACGCAGCAGCTTTCGACCGGCTGGAACCTTCGCGTCGGCATTCATTGCGGACAGGTGATGGCGGGAGTCCTCGGTCGAAGGCAGTATCTTTTCGACCTGTTTGGCGACACGGTGAATACCGCCGCCCGGATGGAAAGCCACGGCGTGAAGGGGCAGATTATTCTAAGCAGCGAGGCGCGCACGGCGGTTGACCAACTCTGCGTGCTCAAAGAACTTGATCCGACGGCCGTGAAAGGCAAGGGGATCGTTCCGCGGTATCAATTCGACGGGTTTCGCCCGGAAGCCGCACCGATCGGGCCGGCGGTCTGACGTCAGGGCTTCCAAGAGGGCGTCGACGGAGTCGCTCGTTCCGCCGCCATGTGCCGTGGCTTCTCATCGGGATGGCCGACGGCAGAGATACCCTCCGCGGTTTGCCTGACGTCTGATCGGTACGTCGGCGAGGGTCGAAGGCCTGCCTTTCGGGAACGGCGGTCG
>JADZEF010000266.1 GCA_020850695.1 Planctomycetaceae bacterium
CGGGCTTCTGCCAGGGCCGTCGCGAAGTTGGCGAAGATCACGGTCAGGAAGAGCCACACGTCAAGAGCGATGAGATAGCCGACCGACGTCTGCCCTCCGTGTCCGAGGATCGCGGCGATGGTGAAGACGATGCTGAGCACCGTCCCCACCTCGACCACGAACATCACGGGGTTCTTCCACTGGATGTCGGGCCGGAGCATCACGAACGACTGCCCCAGCGCCGCCTTGAGGAGTTCCGGCGCGAAGAGGCCCGCCCGGCGGCTGGCCCGCCGGGCGAGCTTCAGCTCGTCGCCCGCGGGGGCTCCGCCCGGAGGGGCGGGAGGAAGTGTGACGGTTGACATGGCGATAACCGGGTAGGGATTTCTCACGGAAACACACTGGGGACGCACGGGAGTATCGGTTCTGAGACGCTCCCCGATTGGGCGGTCGCCGCGGTTCGTTCTCAAGATCGTCTGACAGATGACGCGGGCTGTTGGAGCCCCCGAGAGCCCTCGGCGGCACCTCGGGAGCGAGTTGTGCGATGGACCTATCCGCCGAACGGCAATGGGCCGAGGTGTTCCGCCACCGGACCGAGGACGGCCGCCGGAAGGAACAGCAAGGCGCCGACGAGAACGATCGTTCCGAACAGAATGAATCCGAACGTGAGCGTGTCGGTCCGCAACGTTCCGACCGTGAACGGAGTCTGCTTCTTCGCCGCGAGACTGCCGGCGAACGCGAGCGGCGCGATGATCGGCACGAAGCGGCTGATGATCATCACCAGCCCGCAGGCGATGTCCCAGCAGGGCGCGTACGGGGCCGGGGCGGTGTTGTCGGCGAAGCCATAGGTGTCGCCCAGCCCTTCGAATCCTGAGCCGTTGTTGGCCGACGACGAGCTGAACTCGTAGAGGATCTCCGAGAATCCGTGCGGGCCGGGGTTGTTGGTCGACTTCGCCCCCCAGTCGAGCGCCGTGAAAAGGCCGGTTGGTCCGAGGACCATGAGGGGGTGAATGAGAAGGGCGAGCATGGCCAGTTTCATCTCGCGTCCTTCGACCTTCTTGCCGAGGTACTCAGGCGTCCGTCCGACCATCAACCCGGCCAGGAACACGGCGACAATCAGGTAAATCAGCATGTTGATCAGCCCGACGCCGACGCCGCCGAAGTTGCAGTTGAGCCACATGCCGGAGAGAGGAGTCAAACCTGCCAGCGGATTCAGGCTGTCGTGCATGCAGTCGACCGAGTCGTTCGACGTACAGGTGGTCGCGGCCGCCCAGGTTGGCCCGGCCGATGTGCCGAACCGCAGCTCTTTGCCTTCGAGATTCCCCATTTCCTGGTCGACCGGGAGTCCCGCGAGAGCGGGCAGCGCGACGACCCGTTTCCCCTCCGGCGCCGAGGCGTCGGGCACCTCATAGGTCCTGGCGGCGTGCGCCGTCAGCCCCGGATTCGGCTGAGTCGAATCCCAGTACACGGCCCAGACGATGAACGTGCTCAGGAAAAGCAGCATCACGCCGAACACGACGGCCGCGTGCCGCATGTTGGACAGCATCTTCCCGAACATCACGACGCACGCCATCGGAATCAGAATGATGCACGCGCACTCGAGGAAGTTCGTCCACGAGTTTGGGTTCTCGTAGGGATGCGTCGAGTTCGGACCGAAGTATCCGCCCCCGTTGGTGCCGAGCTGCTTGATGGCGACGATTGCCGCCACCGGGCCGCGGGCGATCTCCTGCGGCTTTGCTGCGCCGGCGTCATCGGTCCCCATCGCACCGGCCTCAACCGTCGTCGCCTTGACGCTTCCTTCGAACGTCATGGGAATGCCCCCGGCCATGAGCAGCAGAGCGACGATGACGGAGAGCGGCATGAGGATGTAGGCGATCGAACGCCACATGTCGACGTAGAAGTTGCCCATGTGCCTGTCGCCGCGCAGCCCGCGGATCACGGCCAGAAGGCACGCGAGGCCTATGGCCGGAGTATGGAACTGCTTCCAGCAGATCACGACGAGCTGGCTGAAGTACGACAGGTGCACTTCGCCCGAGTAGTGCTGCAGGTTGGTGTTACTGAGGAACGAGGCGAGGGTGTTGAACACGGTCGTCGGCGACAGCGTTCCCTTGTTGTCGGGATTGAGCGGGAGGTAGGCCTGGAACTGCAGTACCAGGAACCCGATCACGAACGTGGCGACGGTCCAGAGAAGCATGGAGCCGGCGTACTGCTTCCAGTCCTGCGGGCCGGTGTCAATCCGGTCTTCGACCGCGCGGAGCAGCCGCGGAGCGCGAGTCCGCCCATCGAGCGCGCCGGCCATAAACAGGCCGAGCGGGATGCTCAAGAGAATGGTCACCCCGAGAATCAGAATCGGAAGAGTCCACATGGCAGCCTGGGCCTTTCAACCCGGAGACAATTGTCAGACTAGCGCCACGGTCGACGGGCGGTGGAGAATCCCCGCCCCAAATCGACCGCGCCGCGAGGTTCGCTCGAAGGAAGCGGACGGGGACGCTCAGAACCACTCAGGCCGCAGCAGCGCGGCCAGCAGGTAGACGAACAGCAGAATGGTGACGAGTGCGGTCAGCAGAATCATGGAGTGTTCCTTTCGAGCCGCCGGCGCGGTTCGTGGTTGGCGGCGGACCGCGGCTCACACCTTGTCGCACGCGCGGACGAAGGCGAACATCAAACCGAGCGTCGCGAGCCCGAGAAGGATCATCGCGGGAATCCAGAAGGTCAGGTTCATGCTTGCGTCCCATAAAATGGTGCGTTGAATTCGTGATGCGGTCATCATGCAAGACACATGCCGCCGGCACTGTTTGACACTAAAGCCGTCGTCCGCCTGAAGATTGGAAAGGTTGCTGATTGGAGCCGGCTTCGTGGATAGTGCAGACTGAGCGAAGCATCGTGCGGTCTGCACGGTAACGGGTCAAAATGGCACAGTGGGCTTCGCTGAAGCGTCAGTAGGCCCTGTCATCGATCCTGCGACCGGATTTCGTTTGGAATTGCGAATTGCACGCTCCATCATGCATATCGCCCGGAGCGGCCCCGGTTCGGGTGCGATGGCCGCTCCATCATGAATCATGAAACGCTGACGATGTGCTGAGTTACATTCACCGCGGCGAATTGTGGACCGCAGGCACGCGGGGTGCATTGGAATTCCTCCACACTATCAAGTCATGAAGGATCACAAGTGCGAATTCTCACGTGTGACCCGGCAGCACGGCGCGCCAGGAGCGTGC
>JADZEF010000267.1 GCA_020850695.1 Planctomycetaceae bacterium
GCAGTAAGTTTTCGTGGTCTTTCGGACGCTCGTCGTTTTTACGCCCAAGGCGTAAAGATCTTTTGGTGAACGAAACCCTCGCGCGACGTCTCGGAGCCCGCATCGGTCAGTTCTGCAGAAATCTGCTCCCACGCCCTGTCACGCCGGACTACGACGCGGCGCTCGAAATGCGCCATAATGGACTTCACCGCCGCAAGTCGCGGAACTGAAGTTGAAGGAGGTCCTGTCGTCGTGATTCGCTTCTGCTTCTCGCTGGGACTTCTGGGGCTTTTCTTGTCGGTCGAGGCGACTCGCGCCGACGAGACGCCGCAGTTCAACCGCGATGTGCGAGCGATCCTGTCGGACCGCTGCTTTCCCTGTCATGGACCCGACAGTGCCAAGCGACAGGCCGGATTGCGTCTCGACGTGCGGGCGAATGCCGTGAAGCCGGCGGAGTCGGGCGAGACGGCCATCGTCCCCGGCAAACCGGACGCGAGCGAACTGTTGCGGCGGGTGACGTCGACTGAACCCGGCGCAATGATGCCGCCCCCCGAGTCGAAACTCGAGCGCCTGACGCCGCGAGAGATTGACACTCTGAAGCGATGGATCGCAGGCGGAGCCGAATACCAGGCCCACTGGACGTTTCTCGCCCCCGAGTCGATCACCCTTCCCGCACCGCCGAAGTCACTGCCGGCCGGCGTGAAGATCCGCAACCCCATCGATCGACTCGTCTTCGCCCGTCTCGCCGCCCGCGGGCTCTCCCCGCAACCCGAGGCCGACAGGACAACGCTCATCCGCCGCGTCTCATTCGATCTCACGGGGCTCCCGCCCACGCCAGCCGAGATCGACGCATTCCTCAAGGACGCCGATCCGAAGGCTTACGAGAAACTCGTCGATCGCCTGCTGGCGTCGCCGCGATACGGCGAGCGGATGGCGGCCGACTGGCTCGACCTCGCCCGTTACGCCGACAGCTACGGTTTCCAAGTCGACCGCGAACGCGACATGTGGCCGTGGCGCGACTGGGTGATCAAGGCGTTCAACGAGAACCTGCCATGGGACAAGTTCGTGACGTGGCAGCTCGCTGGCGACCTCCTCCCCGGCGCCACCGACGAGCAGATCCTCGCGACGGCGTTCAATCGACTGCACCCGCAAGAGGCCGAAGGGGGTTCGATCGAGGAAGAGTACCGCGTCAACTACATCAACGACCGGGTCGTCACGTTCGGCACGGCGTTCCTCGGCCTGACGCTCGAATGCAGCCGCTGCCACGACCACAAGTTCGACCCGATCACGCAGAAGGAGTACTACGGCTTCTTCGCCTTCTTCGACGACATCGACGAAGCCGGCCTCTATTCGTACTTCACGCCGTCGGCCCCGACGCCGACGATGTGGCTGCTGAGCGATGCCGAGAAGGCCCAGCACGCGGCTGCGAACGCCGCAATCCAGACGGCCGTCGACCGCCTGACTGCACTGAAGAGCGAGCGGCAGCCGGCGTTCGAAGAGTGGCTGACGAAGCGTCCCGAGCCTTCCGCCACGCTGCCGGATGAGCTGGCCCGATTCTCGTTCGACGAGCGTCCGCCAAGTGGAATGTTCCCGAGCAGCGTCGACTCGAAACAGACCGCGACGTCGGGGGGAGAGAACATCCTCGTCGAGGGCCGTGTCGGCAAGGCGATCCAGCTCACTGGCGACAATGCCGTCACGACGACGCTTGGCAACTTCCATCGGTACGACCCGTTCTCGGTCTCGCTCTGGCTGAAGACGCCGGACGTCAAAGAGCGGGCGGTCGTGTTCCACCGCTCGCGGGCCTGGACGGACGCCGCCAGCCGCGGTTACGAACTTTTGATTGAAGAGGGGCGATTGAAGTGGTCGCTGATCCACTTCTGGCCCGGCAATGCGGCGTCGATCCGTGCGAAGATCGCCCTTCCGGTGAATGAGTGGGTGCATGTCGTCGTCAGCAGCGATGGCTCGAGCCGGGCCGCGGGGCTCGCTCTCTTCGTCAATGGACAGCCGGCCGAAGTCGATGTCATTCGCGATGGCCTCACGCGCGACGTGACCGGAGGCGGGGGCGACACGATCGTCATCGGCGAGCGGTTCCGCGACCGCGGCTTCACGTCCGGCGTCGTCGATGAGTTTCGTGTCTTCGGACGCGACCTCACGCCGCTGGAAGTCCGCGCGGCGTACTCGCCCGGAACCTTGGGAACGGTGCTCAAAAAGCCCGCCGGCGAACTCAGCGGTGGAGATCGCGCGGGCCTGAAGGGGTATTTCCTTGCGGCCTTCGACGAACCGACCCGCAAGCAGCGCGAGGCCGTGCGGGGAGCGCGGGAGGCCCAGGGAAAGCTGGCCGACAGCGCTCGCGAGCTGATGGTGATGCGCGACATGCCGCAGCCCAAGGTGGCCTACCTGCTGAAGCGCGGCGAATACAACCTGCGGCAGGACGCGGTCGAGCCGGGTACGCCTGCGGCCCTGCCGCCGTTCCCGGCGGGAGAAAAGCGGAACCGGCTGGGGCTGGCCAGGTGGCTGACCGATCCGAAGCATCCGCTCCTGGCTCGCGTCACCGTCAATCGATTCTGGCAGTCGTGCTTCGGCCGAGGCCTGGTGAAGACGTCGGAAGATCTCGGAAGCCAGGCCGATCGCCCCGAGTATCCCGAAGTGCTCGACTGGCTGGCCCGCGAGTTCTCCGGCCTGGAATCGCAATCGAGCGTCACGCCGTGGGACGTGAAGGCGTTGCTTCGGACGATTGTCGTCTCGCATGTGTATCGACAGAGCAGCAACGCTCCGCCGTCGCTTCGTGTCGACGATCCCGAGAATGCCTGGCTGGCGCGCGGCCCCCGGCACCGGCTGCCCGCCGAGATGATTCGCGACGGACTCCTCATGGCCAGCGGATTGCTGGTCGACAAGGTGGGCGGCCCGCCGGTCCGCACGTACGACCTTCCCGAATCGTTCAAACCCAGTCCGGCCGGCACCGGCGAGCAGTTGTATCGTCGCAGTCTTTACACCTTCTGGCGGCGTACCGGCCCGGCGCCGGTCCTCGAATCGTTCGACGTCCCCAAGCGGGTGGTGTGCATCGCACGTCGCGATACGACCAACACGCCGATGCATGCGGTCGTCCTGCTCAACGCGCCGCAATTCGTCGAGGCCGCGCGGGTGCTCGCCCAATCGCTTCACGGGGAACTCGGCGGACGGACGGCCGAGATCCTCGATCAGGCATTCCTTCGACTCGCCGGTCGGCACCCGGATGCCCGCGAACGGGAGATCCTTGCTTCGATGTTGACTGCACAATCGGAGTGGTACGCCAAGCATCCCGAGGATGCGGCGAAGTATGTGGCGATCGGCGAGCGGAAACGCGACTCCGCCGTGCCGGCGGTCGACCTCGCCGCGCTGACGGCCGTCATCAACACGCTGATGAGCTACGACGGCGCCGTCGTGAAGCGGTGATCGTGCTCAGCGAGTGACGTCGAACTGCGCCCGTGCGGCGTCGACTCCGTCGAGTTGCAGGATGATGCGGTAACGGCCGGCGGGGGTTTCCTCGGGCAATTCGAAGGCGACGGTCGCGTGCGTCACATCGACAGGAAGAGGCTTCGACAATCGCCCGATCTCGCGACCTTCGGGATCTGCGAGAATCCAGGTCGACGTCATCGGGGGGCGCTGACGGATGAACCGCACGAGGGCGTGAAGCGTCGTGCCGGGCACAATCCGCGAGACGTCGCCCACAGCGTGTGAATTGACGATCCGCGTTCCGAGTTCCAGCCGTCGGACCATGTCTGCGTACGACGGGAGCTGTGCCGCCAGGATCTCGTCAAGTTCGTCGTCGGCGACTTCACGAAACTCAGCGGGGGACGTCGATGAAATGTCTCCGCCGACGACCGTCAATCGCTGCATCGCGACCCCGCCCGCTGAAACGACTCCTGCCGTCAGCACATAGACGAGTTTGCTCGGCAGTCGACGCGATGGACGAGTCCTTTCCGGCGAAGGTGAGGGAACCGCGGCGGCCTCGACTTGAGGGCGATCTGGTTCAGCATCGCGGGCCCTGCGCCCCGTTATCGTCCGCAAGCCTCGCGAGATCGCACCGAAGTCGCGCTCGTCGAGAAATGCCATCAACCCACAAAGCATCACCCACGAGAACGTCCCCAGGTGCAGAAGCGTATGAAGCGCGAGGTGGAACAGAGCCGCCAAGACGAGCATCGGCCGTCGAAGTCGGGGAATCCAGACCAGCAGTGGAAAGAAAGATTCAAAGGCGAGAGTCGCAATAGCTCCGGCCTGCAGCAGAGTCGTGTGACTTGCGAGCCAGCGTCCCGCGGTCCGCCCGCCCCAGAGATCATCCAGAAGGGCGAACTCGAGCAGATCGCCGGACGCGAATTCGGCCGACCGAATCTTGGTCGCCGCCGCACCGAGGTAGATGGCGCACATCAGGATTCGAATCAAGCGCCGCGGCCATCGCGCTGCCAACGTCACGGCGGCGTGTCGACCGTGCCGCCAGGCATCGAGCGACCACACGCCAGCGGGACAAGCCGATGCGGTCAGCACCAGCAGGTGGACCTCGATGACGGAGTACTTTTTGAACGTTCCGGGCGAATCGAGAAGTCCTAGCCATGTCAGAATCAGGGCGGCCGTGAACAGGCTGAGACGCGTCTGCCAGCCTGTCACGATGCAAACGGCCGAAAACACGAGCAGGGTTTGTGCGGCGATCGCGAGGTCCGGTGACGGGACGGGGGGCCGGAATCCGTTGAAGAACACCGGCATCGGCGGGCCGGCCGAGGAATAGAGTTCCACGGCGAACGGCCAGCGGCTGGCGGCTTCGCACAGCAGGATGATTCCGAGCACGATTCGCAGTGCCGCGAGCGGGCGCGGACTTTCGCGGGCGAACCACGCGCGGATCACGGCAGGGGTTCCCATGCAAGTGGTCCCCGTTCCGCGTCCGTGCGATCAGTCGCACTGGCCCGGGCGACGATCCGCCACGACCATCGTGATTCCCCTTCTCCGATCGTGTCGAGCGTCTGCGCGCGATCGACGTTCTGGCTGAGGGGCAGATAACGCTCGACAACCAGGACGCGGCTTCCGGCGGCGTCGTGCACGGCGCTCCAGCGGGCGAACGCGGCTTCCGCAAGACGAAGGGTGGACTCGTTTCGACGGTCGAGGTCGATCCGTGCGGCGTCTCCATCGTTGCCCCAGCGAAAGCGGTCCCGCTCGCCGGGCACGAGCTGCCAGGCGCGGCCGGCGCGGTCCTGGACGAGGATGCGTCGTCGGACCGACTCGGTCTCGTACGACGGGAACATGTCCCAGGTCCATCCGTACGCCCACTCGCTCCGTCCCGGGCGCCCCGCCAGCTGCCGCAGCAGGAACCAACCGGTGGCCGCCAGATAGGCGACGATAAAGAGGGCTGCGGGAAGTCGCGAAAGTCGCATCGTGCCCGCCCGCTGGGACGTCACTCAATCCATGGCATGAACGGTCAGCGCTTCCACTCGTCCATGACCGGCTCGAGGGTGACCTTCTGGAAGTCGCGCAGCACTTCGACCTTGATCTTGTCGCCCGGCTTGGTCGAGCCGATCAGCTCGATCAGTTTGTCGAAATCGGTGACCGGCCGGCCGTCGAACGTCTGAATGACGTCCCGCACCTCAAACCCGGCCCGTTCAGCGGCGGAGTTCGGAATGACGTTCGATACCATGCACCCCCGGCCGTTGATGTCGCTCATCCCCGCCACGCCGAGGCAGGCCCGCGCCCGGCGATGAATCTGCAGCCCGGGAATCGACGCCTGAAGGTCCCTGAGACCTTCCTCGGTCACACCCGACTCGTTGATGTAGTACACCATCGGAAGTCGCGAGAGCCGCTTGATCTGCTTGAGGCCGGCGTCGCCGGTCTTCCAGTCCTTGCCCAGGATGATGTGCGAAACGGTCCGGGCGGGCGTGATCGCCCCCGTCGCGTCGGCAAACATGTTCTCCTGATACGAAATGATTCCGCCGAGTTCGCGGATCGTTTCAAGGGCCCGCCGTTCGCGGACGTCGTAGTTCAAGTTCAAAGTCGCTTCCGCGCGAGAGGCGACGGAAGCGTTGCCGTCGTCGGCCAGCTTGTCGAGGGCGGAATCGGCCGCGTCAACCAGTTCTCCGTTTCCTTCGAGGAACATCCGACGAAGGGTCTGGACGGCCCGCACCCGCGATTCGAGCGAGCCGCTGCGGGCGGCGGCCGACAGGGCGTCGACGGCCGGCTTGCCGGAAGCGGCGAGACGCGTCGAAGCCCGCTCGCGGACTGCTGAATCGGTGCTGTCGAGATCCGAGATGAGCCGGGGGATCTCATCGGCAGTCGCCGGCTTCACCGCGGTGCGGCGGACCGGGATCTCGGCGACCGCGGGAGCGTCGACTTCGTCCTGCTCGGCATCGTCCGCGAGGGCGAACGTCGGCAGGAGCAGGGCGGCGGCGAGGCCGGCGAACATCCAGCGAACGGCAGGCAGGAATGACACGGTCGAATTCTCCCGGCTGGAACGTTTCGCGGGGGGGCGCCCCGGACACTCGGCCCCGCGAATGCCTAATTATTGTCACAAAGCGGGGTTCGACGCTATGCCGGTTTGACTCGGGATCGCGCCGGTTTGATCTCGACTTTCCGGGCAAAACACCGGACGCTGTGGGACGTTATGCCGTCGACGACTCCCGAAACCGTCCGAACGCCTCCCGATGAGCGACACTCCGCCGCCTTCGAACTCGCCGGATTCGAGGGTGACGACCTTTCGGCTTGCAGCCACTCGACGCGACCCGTTCCGCGAGCGAGGACGACCGGGTCAACGCGACGATGTCGCTTATCCGTAGATCGTCGTCGCATCCCTTCCTATCCGCCCTTCCATCGCCCTCTATGAAGACCGCCTCAGGCACCACTGTCATTGGCAACGGCCAGCTGTTTACGGGGACCGGCGCCCCGCCGATACCGAATGCCGTCATCGTTTCGGAGAACGGCCGCATCACCTACGCGGGGCCTGCGGACGAGGCTCCGATGCCGACCGAAGAGGCGGAGGTGCTCGACGCCGAGGGGGGGACGATCCTGCCGGGGCTGATCGAGGCGCATTTCCATCCCACCTATTTCAACGTCGCCGCACTCGAAGACCTCGACATCAAGTATCCGGTGGAATACGTCACGCTGCTGGCGGCGGCGAACGCGAAGCTGGCGCTGGAGTGCGGGTATACGGCCGCCCGCAGCGGGGGGAGCCTTTTCAACATCGATGTGTGGCTGAAGAAGGCGATCGAGGAAGACTTGGCGCCGGGGCCGCGAATGGCGGCGAGCGGACGCGAGATCTGCGGCGTCGGCGGGCTGATGGACTGGAATCCGGACTTCCGCCGCATCGGCATGGAAGGGCTCGTCCTGCTGGTGAACGGCGCGGATGAAGCCCGGGCGGCGGTCCGCAAGCTGGTGAAGGACGGCGTGGAGTGGGTGAAGACCTATCCGACGGGGGATGCCGCCTCGCCGGACACGAACGATCATCACACGCTGTGCATGACATTCGCCGAGATGCACGCGGTGGTGGCGACCGCCCACAACCATCGTCTCAAGGTGACGGGGCATTGCCGCGCCACGGAGGGAATCAAGAATGCGCTGCGGGCGGGGTACGACACGATCGAGCACGGGACATTCATGGACAGCGAGGCGCTCGACCTGCTGATGCAGCGGAACACGCCGTGCGTGCCGGGGCTTTACTTCGAGCAGGCGAGCATCGAGCACGGTCCGTCGTTCGGCATGCCGCAGAAGGTGATTGACGGGCACAAGGAGACGCTGGAGGCGGGCGCCGAGAGTGCCCGGCGGATTCTTCAGGCGGGAGGCCGCCTCGGCATGGGAGGCGACTACGGCTTCGCGTGGAACCCGCACGGCGACTACGCGAAGGAGCTGGAATTCTTCGTGAAATACGTCGGGCTGTCGCCGCACGCGGTGCTGATGTGCGCGACAAAGACCGGAGCGGAGATTCTGGGCCGCGAGCGGGAGATCGGAACGCTCGAAACGGGCAAGCTGGCGGACATCCTCGTCGTCGAAGGGGATGTGCTGTCGGACATCTCGCTGTTGCAGGACCGGCGGAAGTTTCTTGCGGTAATGCAGGGGGGCGTGATCAAGGCGGGGCGGTACGCGACGGGGGGTGAGCGGCTTTAGCTGGAGGCTTCAGGCTCCGCCTGGGGTCAAGCCGATGGCGAACGACGCATCGATCGAGAAGCACGCTTCGCGCATCGGCGGCCTAACCTCTTGCGGATCAAGAGGGCGACTTCAGTCGAGCACGGATTGCGAGGGCTCGGTGACGATCATCACGGAATCGTCGCCGGCCATGTTGAGGATCGAGTCGCCCGCTCCATTCAACTCGGTTTCGCCGTGCAGTCCCGGGAGATGAATGTTCGCGTGACCGTTCGTCGCGCCGTGGGACGACGCCGCGGAGCGGAGCACGGACGCGGCCGGCCGCCGCAGGATGTCAGGGACGCTGACCTCGGTTCCCTTCACCTGGACCACGAGCAGCGGCCAGCCTTCATTGGCTCCCGTCACCCGTTCGGTCTTCTCCGTTCCGACAAGGACCGTGTCCCCCATGAAGGCCGCACCGGCCGAAGGGTGCCAATGGATGGCGGTTCCCGACTCGAGAGGATATTCGCTCCGGGGAAGCACGGCTGTTTCGCAGGGGCTGTAACCGATCACCTCTCCCTGCTCACAGTTTCGCCACTCGTCGGCGCAGCCGAACTTTTCGTAGATCCGCTGGATACGGCCCCACACGTCCGCGAGCGACCAGCCCGATTTGGAGAAGAACATGGCTGTCGCATGGACGAGCGAAGTGCGGGCGAAGTCTTCCCACAGATCTTCGGACGGCTCTCCGAAGCTGACGATCCGCGTCACCCCGCAATGCAGGCCTTGCCGTCGACCGACGGCCGACAGAACGCAGAAGCGGTTCACCGGACGGTCGCCGTAGCTCCAGTGGCGATAAACGCGAGTGCGCCCGTCGCCCGCCGCTTGAATCCGTTCGGGGAGAATGCCGCGTTTCATCATGCGATGCGAAATCTCTCCCGCGATTTCCATCTCGGTCCGCCCTGCGACGAGATTGCGGGCGGTCGCTTCGACCGCGTGAGTGAGGTCGCGGCCGAGGTCGCGAAGGCGGCGTGTTTCGACATTCCCCAGCGGAGAGCGCAACGCCGCAAGCCGCGGCGAAACGTCGGTCAGGCGCGGCCCCGGAGCGTCCGACGCCATGCTCCGCCCGCGACAGAGGTCGTCCAGCAAAGATTGACGCGATTCGGTCCAGACGCGTTCTTTTAATTGAAAGCCGAGCGACGGGAGCTGACAATCGAAGATCTGCGGCGAGTCGATGTTCGACGTGAGAACCAGACGGGCATCGACCGTGATCAGGAGAGCGGCGGTCGATTCGCAACGGGCGCCGCGCGAGAGATCGACGCCGGACGTGAACCACGCGATATTGGCTGGCCGCTGCAACAGGAGACCGAAGCAGCCCACGGATTCGAGGAGTTCGCTGACACGATGGTGCCGCTGCTCGATTTCGACGATCCGCTCGGCGTCGACGACGGGGAATTCAGCGGACGAAGGCGGCTCGGACGCCGAGATGAAAGCGGACGGCATGACTCACCGTGTGGCAGGAGAACGCCACGTTCGAGGAGAGTGCGGGAACGTCGTCACGAATGGACTCAATGAAGTTCCCGTCACAATCCTAACGCGCCCCTTAAGGATCGACCAGAACCCGTCTGGGAATTTGTCGCATATTTCCCCCAGGAGGGCTCGCGCGTTGTCGTCAGGCGACAAGTGTCGCCGCAGCCGGATGTTCGGACGATTGTTGCGACGGCTGGACGGACTCAAAATGAGGTGGTCGGGGTCTTATCGAGGAGGTCGGACCTTAAATCATGCGGATGCTGGCGATCGGCGATATTCACGGATGCCTGAACGCTCTGCAGACGCTCGAGCGGACGGTTCCTTTCCAGCGGGACGACACGCTGATCCTGCTCGGGGATTACGTCGACCGCGGCCCGAACTCCGCCGGCGTCCTTGACTGGATCCTGTGGAACCGCGAGCGTCAGAAGGTCGTCGCACTGCGGGGCAACCACGACCAGATGATGCTGGCGGCGCTGCAGGATGAGATCCACTTGCAGTCGTGGCTGAATTGCGGGGGGGATGCGACGCTCGCATCGTACTCACCCTTTGGCGATGCCGGACGGCTCATCGATGTGCCGCCGGCCCACCGCGAACTGCTCGAGACGGGGCTAGTTCGCTACCACGAGACGCCGACGCACATCTTCGTGCATGGGGCCTTGCTGCCCGAGTTGCCGCTGGAGGATCAGCCCGACTTCGTCCTGTACTGGGAGCGATTCAACGAGCATCCGCCGCACCAGTCGGGAAAGACGGTCGTGTGCGGACATACCTCGCAAAGGGATGGCAAGCCGAAGGACATCGGCCACGCGATCTGCATCGATACGTGGGCGTGCGGGGAGGGATGGCTGACCTGCCTGGATATCGAGACGAACGGGTACTGGCAGGCGCGCGAGACAGGCGAGACGCGGTCCGGGATGCTGATTCCGTCTCGGGCGTGACCTGCCGCAATCCGTGCACTCGGACGGCCATTCCGTGCGAGAGTCCCGCCACATGGGCCGCGGAAACGACCGATGGGACGGAGTGGACGGAAAGAGTCAGTCGACGCGTCGGAATTCCTGGTCGCGCTTGATCAAGTCGCTGATCGCCTTGACTTCGATGTGCCCTTCGATCTGCTGCAGCAGGTGGTAATGCCCCATGCCGGCTTTCTCCAGGGCCTCGACGATCGATCGCTTCCAGCGCTGGTAGACGCGGGCCTCGGCGAACTCGGTGAGGTACATGCTGATGATGAAGCCGGCGACGAAGACCAGCGGGTACGTCCAGAAGCTCTGAAACTTCTCGATCGGCAACGTCCCGATCTTCTCGAACCATCCTCGATGGATGGCGACGCACACCGTCAGCGAGATGAGACCCAGCACCCAGATGTAGGTGACTCCCGCGTTGACCACCTGCTCGTTGGCCGCGAGCAACTGGCCGTAAAGTTCGGGATGTGTCCGGCGGAGCGGAGTCTCATCGGACGACCGCACCTCGATTCCCGCTTCCCCCTTGCGGACGACGATTGTCTCGCCCGTCCGGACCTTCCCGGAAAGCGCCGATGCGATCTCGGTCGCGCGATCATCCTCGATTTCCGTCGCCATACCGACCTCATCCTGGTGCCGCGGCGGAGCGGCAGGTGGAAACCCTGATAAGACAGGCAAACCCGCGGAGAGTCTAGCGGGTCTTGCGGAAGTGCGGAAGACGGGAACGCGAGGAGATCCTTCGGCGGGGAACTGGAGTTCTCGCAAATGACCTGAACGGTCGCGAACAGTAACCAAAGACAGCAGAGGGCAGAATCAGAACCTGATGACCGGGGCGTGATTGTTGGTGTGCTGGCCGGGATGCCGTCCGTTTTCATTCGCGTGGATTCGCGTCATTCGCGGGCTGGTTTTCTGCCGCTCTCGCGTCCTGGGCTCCGTGGGCTGCTCTCACTCGAACCGGAGCGGTTGCTGCTGTCGGACAATCGGTCGTCGGGATACGATGCATTGGCCCGTCCTGTCTCCTTGCCTCACCTTTCTCATCGATGTTCCAGAAGGATCTCCTGTTTCAGGGTGCGCATTCGACCGGATGGCTGCTTCTGTGCGCGGCCTCCGTTGTCGCCGCGGGCGTATTGATCGCGATGCTGATGCGGTACGAGCGGCGGCTGGTGTCGCCAAGCGTCGGATGGACTCTCCTGGCGCTGCGGCTGGCGGTGCTGGCCGTCCTATTTCTGACGTTCCTTCAGCCGGTGCTCAGCTGGACTGTCGATCGCAAGAAGACGGGCCGCGTGGTGATCGCGGTCGATCTTTCGGAGAGCATGGAGACGACCGACGGGCATGCCTCGCGGGCGGATAAGCTGCGCTGGGCCCGCGGGCTTGGCATGATCGGGAACGCGACGATCGCCGACCGGCTCGACCGCTGGACGCGGGAACTGGACGAGGGACGCGAACCGTCGTGGACCGACGCGAATGAGGCCGCCGACGGCGAGCGTCGTGCCCAACTCGAAGAGGCACGGAAGGAGACGCTGCAGGGAATCTTCGCCGAAATCGACCGGCTGCCGCGCAAGGAGATCGCACGGCGGTTGCTGGCCAGGGGAGCGGTCCCGCTGATCGAGGAGCTGGGAAAACAGGGGACGGTGGAACTGGTGGTCTTCGCGGGGCGGTCGGAATCGGCCGACGTTGCCACGCTGGAAGGGACCGTCAATCGGCCGCCATCGAGCGTGCTCGGCGAATCATCCAATCTCGCGGCGGCGCTCTCGGCGGTTCCCGCGTCGAATGAGGAATCGCCGCTCCTTGGAATCATTGTCTTGACCGACGGCCGCGACAACGCCGGCCGCGACCCGCTGGGGCTTGCCTCACGGATGGGAACGCTCAACACGCCCGTCTTTCCGGTGATGCTGGGCTCGACGACACGGCCCAAAGACCTGTCGATCGCCACCGTCGAACACCCGGCGTCGGTCTTCAAGGATGACAAACCGATGCTGAAGGCGACCATCAGCACGCCGGGCTTCGAAGGCGAGGACGTGACGGTGGTTCTGGAGCGGCCCGGCCACGACCCGGAAACTCGGACGGTGCGTGCCACGGGGCGAAGCTTTCCAGTCGAGTTTGCACTCGATGCGACGAAGGTGGGGCGGCAGGAATACACGATCCGCACGGAGCTGCAGGAAGACGAAACCCGCGACGACAACAACTCCCGCCCGTTCGCCTTCACGGTTGTCGACGACAAGGTGCGCGTCCTGCTGCTCGAAGGAGAAGCTCGGTGGGAATTCCGGTTCATCGATAACGCCCTGAGTCGCGACGAGCGGGTCGTCTTGCGAACGGTCGTCTATCGGCAGCCTTACATGGGGGTGCTGGGGGAGACCTTTTTTCCGCGGAGCTTGCCGTTTCCCGCGAATGCGGAGAACCTGGCCGACTCGCCGTTCGCCGAGCCCGACCTGATCATCCTGGGGGACATTTCGCCCAACGATCTGCCGCCGGCCGGCTGGGAACTGCTCGAGAAGTATGTGAGCGAAGCGGGCGGGACGCTGGTGATGATCGCCGGCAAGCAGCACCTGCCGCTGGCTTACGTCGACAACCCGATTGTCGAGCGTCTCGTTCCGCTCTCCGCGATGCGGCAGGTCAACATGCAGGGGCCGGAAGGGCTGGGTTCGCCCACGGAGCGGGGGTTTCATCTTCGGCTGACCCCCGAGGGGGAACGCGAGGGAATGCTGCAATTCGACGGCGACCCTGTCGAAAACCGCCGCATCTGGGACGGGCTGCCGGGGCATGTGTGGGGAATGATCGGGCAGGCCAAGCCGGCCGCAACGATTCTTGCGTGGGCTCAGCAACCCGGGCTGCCAGCCGGGCTCGAGGCCGAGCGGAATTCGGCCGTGATCGTCCAGCAATCGTACGGATTCGGGCAGGTTCTCTGGATGGGAATCGACAGCACCTGGCGCTGGCGGCACCGCGTCGGCGACCGCTATCACCCTCGCTACTGGGGACAGCTCGGGCGCTGGGCGGCCGAGAACAAGGCGGCTGCGGGGAACGAAAACGTGAAATTCGGGGCCGACAAAGTCGACGTGCAGATCGGCGAGGACGTGCATCTCAAGGCCCGGTTCAGCCAGCCGTTCGTGCGGCGGTTTCCAGAGCTCAAGGCGCGGGCCGAGCTGACCCGCGCGGACGCCGAGCCGGACGAGAAACCATTCGCCGTCGTCGAGCTTAAACCGCAGGAGGGCCGGCCGCTGGTTTACGAGGGACGCGTCGTGGGACTTCCCGGCGGATCGTGGAAAGCGAAGCTCGTCACAGAAAGCGCGGACGTCGGAAGCGATTCGATCGTCGCGGGAGTCTTCGTCAACAAGCCGCAGACGCTCGAATTGAGCGACCTGAGCGCCAATCGCGAGCTGCTCCAGCAGATCGCCGACGTCAGCCACGGACGGCTCTTCACGGCCGACCATCTCGCCGAGCTTCCCCCCCTGCTGCGACATCCCGACCTGGTGAGCACATCCCGCGAAGACTACGAGCTGTGGAACCATTGGACGGTGATGCTCGCGTTCTTCGCGCTGCTGACGGTCGAGTGGGTCGTGCGGAAGTTGAACGGGCTGCCATAGGGCAAGTCCGAATCGGCGACGAAAACTCGCGTCCCCTGCAATCAGGCCGCCGCCCGCTACAATGCCGGCATGTCGCGCGGGCCGATCGGCTCCTCACTTCTCCTCTGAATCATCTCCTTTCGTGCGTCGACGGGGGCTCCATGTCGGATTATGAAAAGCTCGGCGTGTTCTATCTCGGACGCGAGTACGACCTCGCCGCACGCCAACCGACCTCCGCGAACCTTCTCTACGATGCCAAGGATCTCTGCACGCACGCGGTCGTCGTCGGCATGACGGGGAGCGGGAAGACCGGGTTGTGCCTGTCGCTGCTTGAAGAAGCGGCGATCGACAACATCCCGGCAATCTGCATCGACCCCAAGGGGGACCTCGGGAACCTGATGCTGACCTTCCCGCAACTGCGGCCCGAGGACTTCAAGCCGTGGATTGATGCGGGCGAGGCGACGCGCAAAGGAATGACCGTCGATGAGCTGGCGAAGAAGACCGCCAGGGATTGGCGCGAAGGACTGAAGGCGTGGGACCAGGAGCCGGCCCGCATCCAGAAGTTCCGCGATGCGGTGGACGTGGCGATCTATACGCCGGGGAGCCAGGCGGGATTGCCGCTGACGGTGCTCAAGTCGTTCAACGCGCCGGGGCCGGCGGTGATGCAGAATGCCGATGCGCTCCGCGAGCGGGTCGTCGGATCGGTGAGCGGGCTTCTCGCGCTGCTCGGCATCGAAGGGGACCCGCTCCGCAGCCGCGAACACATCCTGCTACAGAACATTCTGAGCCGCGCCTGGCAAAGCGGGCGCGATCTCGACCTCGGCTCGCTGATCCGCGAGATCCAGTCGCCGCCCATTCAGAAAATCGGCGTCATCGATCTGGAGAGCGTTTTCCCGGCGAAGGATCGCTTCGAGCTGGCGATGTCGCTCAACAATCTGCTGGCGTCACCGGGGTTCCAGGCATGGATGGAAGGAGAACCGCTCGACATCCAGCGGCTCCTCTACACGCCGGAAGGGAAGCCGCGGCTGACGATCCTCTCGATCGCGCATCTCTCGGATCCCGAGCGGATGTTCTTCGTGACGATCCTGCTCAACGAGGTCATCGCCTGGATGCGGGCGCAGCCGGGGACGAGCAGCCTGCGGGCGCTGCTGTATATGGATGAAGTCTTTGGCTACTTCCCGCCGACGGCCAACCCGCCGTCGAAGACACCGATGCTGACGCTCCTCAAGCAGGCGCGGGCGTTCGGGCTGGGATGCGTGCTGGCAACGCAGAACCCGGTCGACGTCGACTACAAAGGGCTGTCGAACGCAGGGACGTGGTTCCTGGGGCGGCTTCAGACCGAGCGCGACAAGGCCCGTGTCCTCGATGGGCTGGAAGGGGCCTGCACGTCTCGCGGTGCGAAGTTCGACCGCTCGCAGATGGAGACGATTCTCTCGGGACTCGGCAATCGCGTCTTTCTGATGAACAACGTGCACGACGATCATCCCGTCGTGTTCCAGTCGCGCTGGGCGCTGTCGTTTCTGCGCGGGCCGATCTCGCGCGAGGGGACCCAATCGCGGATGGCGCCGCGAAAGGCTTCGATGCCGGCGGCCTCCGCGCCAGCGACGTCGACGGCATCGATCACCGCCACAGGTTCGCGACCCGTCGTGCCGCCGACGATTCCCGAAACCTTCGTGCCGCGGCGCGGCAACGTCGAAAAGGGGGCGTCGCTCGTCTACCGTCCGGCGCTCCTCGGACAGGCCCGTGTCCACTTCGCTCAGGCCAGCGCGGGAATTGACCTGTGGGAAACGTTGGCTCTGACGCTCCCCCTCGATGAGAGCAGCGCCTCTTTTGCCTGGGACGATGCCGAGATGTCGACCGACGAACCGCAACTCGATTCGTCGCCGGAAGAGGGGGCCACTTTCGCCCCGCTCCCCGCGGCCATCACCGGGCCGAAAGTGTTCGCCGGACTCTCGACGTCCCTCAAGGACTTCCTCTACCGCAGGCACACGTTGACCGTCTGGAAGTGTCCCGCCCTCAAGCAGACGTCGCAGCCGGGGGAATCGGAAGGGGACTTCCGCGTGCGGATCTCGACCGGCTCGCGCGAGCAGCGCGACCTGCAGGTAGAGAAGCTGCGAGCGAAGTACGGCCCGAAGCTCGCCACGCTGCACGAGAAGATCCGCAAGGCCGAGCAGCGGGTCGAGAAGCAGAAGCAGGAAGCGAGCCACTCGACATTCCAGGCGGCGATCAACGTGGGGACATCGATCCTGGGTGCGATGTTCGGCCGCAAGCTGGCGAGCGCGTCGAACATCACCCGGGCGGCGACGTCGGTGCGGTCGGCTTCGAAGATCGCCAAGGAACGGACCGACGTCAGTCAGGCCGAGGACAACGTGTCGGCGCTCCAGGAGCAGGTCACGGCTCTTGAGGAACAGTTCAAAGGCGAAGCGGAAGCGTTGCAGCAATCGTTCGGAGAAGACAGCCTGAAGCTGGAGCGTGTCGACCTCAAGCCAAAGAAGGCGGACATCACAGTGACCCGCGTGACCCTGGCCTGGACACCGTGGTCGGCGGGGGCCGATGGAACGGCGGTGCCGCTGGCAGATTGAACGAGCGAGCGTCTGTGTGAAGAGTCCAACAGTTCCGCTCTTGACCGTCCCAGGAATTGACACGGAGGCCGCATTGGTCATGAAAAAAGCCACAAGCGGCAACACTTGTGGCTTCGCGTGAACGCGTTCGCAAACCGGCGGCATCACGCCAGCAGTTCGTCGATGGGCCGGAGGTCTTCGACGATCGGTTGCGGGCGGCCGGCGAAGTCGAGGATGTGGAGCGTCGGATCGACGCCCAGGACGCGGTAGATCGTCGCGTGGATGTTCGACGGCGTCACGGGACGTTCGCTGGGGGCCGTCCCCTTCGCGTCGGTCGCTCCGATGACCATGCCCCCCTTCACGCCGCCGCCCCCCATCAGGCAGAACATCGAGTTGCCCCAGTGGTCGCGGCCCGGGGTGCCCATGCTTCGCGGGGCGCCGCCGTTGCCGCCGTCGTTCATGCGCGGGGTACGGCTGAACTCCCCGCACAGCACGACGAGCGTCGTCTCAAGCAAACCGCGGTCTTCGAGATCCTTGAACAGGGTCGAAACCGCCATGTCGACCATCGGCAGGTAGCGGTTCATCCCCGCTTCGAGGTCCCAGTGATGGTCCCACCCGCCGAAGTGGGCGGTGACGAACGTCGTCCCTGCTTCAACGAGCCGGCGCGACAGCAGCACGCTCTGGCCGAACGTGTTGCGGCCGTACTGATCGCGGAGCCGCGGGTCTTCGAGGCTGATGTCGAAGGCTTTGCGGGCGGATGTTCCCGAGACCATCTGGAAGGCGGCCTGGTCGAAGCCGTCCATCGAACGGAAGGTCCCCTTCTGATCGACCGTGCGGGCGATCCGGTCGAGCGACGAGTTGAGCAGCCGCCGGTCTTCGAGGCGGTTGAGAGTCATGCCGCCCGCCAGGTTGAGATTCTGGACGGAGAAGTTCGGAGCGTTCGGATCGCCGCCCGTGGGGAACGGGTCGTACTGCACGCCCAGCATGTGGCCGCCGAAATAGCCGGGATTGAGGCCGATGCTGGACGCGTAGGGGACGGCGGCGTAGGCCGGCATACCCGGCGTCCGCGGCCCGCACTCCTTCGCGACAATCGCCCCGATGCCGGGAAACTTCTGCCCGTTGTTGGCCCCGCTGACGCCGAAGTCCTTCGTCGTCAGCATGCGGTGGCCGCCGGCGAAGTGGTCGCCCGTGTTGTGATACAGCGAACGGACGATCGAGAACTTATCGGCGACGCGAGCCTGGAGCGGGAAGAGCTCGGTCATCTCCATTCCGGGGACGTTCGACTTGATCGGCCGCCAGATGCCGCGGTACTCATCCGGGGCTTCTGGCTTCATGTCGTACAGGTCCATGTGGCCGGGACCGCCGTCCAGCCACAGGAGGATGACCGATGTGTTCTTCTTCGCGAACCCGCTCGCGACCGACTGCTCCTTTGCCCGCAGGATCTGCGGGAGCCCGACGGTGGCCATGCCGGCCACGCCCATCTGGAGAAAGTGGCGACGCGAGAGACCATCGCAGTACCTGGCAGTCGAGCCGGCGTTGATCCGCAGCATGGGAGGATCTCCTGGAGGGCGAGTGACAGATCGGACGCGAATCGTTCGCAGATCGGAAATGTCGGTGCGGTCGGCGGGGTGGACTCGGTCACGAGTCGCGGTGAGGCGGGATGTATCGGCGGTATCGATCGGAGCAAGATGAGAGGCCGCTCGGCGGCAACGCAATCATGCTCATTGATATATCCTAGAGGCAGATCGGACTTGCGGCAAGCGCGAGATGAGGCGGAGCGATCGGAGAGGGGTAACATTTGCCAAGGCGGCAACAGGGGCGCCGGAACGTTGCGAAATGACGACGTGCGGGTCAGCGGATGGATGTCGCGTGAAACCCAGTGGGCGCGGAATGGGAGCGCCTTGCGGTTTTGACAACGCGAAACCATCAAGGTTCAATCGACGGCCGCTGCCTGAGGTGACTCCCTGGCTTCCACTCTTCACGAAATACTCACGACGTTCAGCCAAGCAGGGCAGGGTTCCCTCCTGCCGACCACAAAGCGTGTCGAAAGTGCGTGGCAGGCGGGAGCGTGCTCTATGACGGTTCAGCGTTTTTTGATTCGCTTTGCGAGTGCTGGCGACCACCTTGTCATCTGGAGTAGTGCATCCTTGGCCTTTTCCGCTTCTTCCGGGTCCCTTTGGCCTTGAAGCCAATCCAGAATTCGTGATCCGGTTTCGAAGCAGATTTCCCGTTGGGCGGCGAGCGGGTCCACGGCTTGTGGCTTGCGCGTCGGTCGAGGATCGCTCCAGTTGGAAGGGCCGTAGTGGAAGATGTTATCGATACCCCCGAGAAACTCCTTCCGCACTGTCGCAGAGGGATCGTCGAGCGCGGTTTGTAGGAGAGGGATGGCTTCGCGGTCCGCACGGGCTGAGGCGAGCAAGCCGCGGACGGCCGCCAGTCTCATCCGTTCGTCTGTGTGGTGCAGCAAATCACTGAAGACGGAAATGAGTTGTGGGGCTTGAACAGAAATCTTTTCGACGAGACTGCGTGCTGTGCCGATGTAGGGGCCGTCCTTGATGGGGTTCTCGTTGCGGGAGAGCATGTCGAGCAAGGCGCGGGGGCTTGCTGCGGCGATTCGCCGGGCGAGGCGCGGCAGGGTTGCCGGATCCCATTTGATGCGATCGAGGCCGAAGACCGCGGCCTCTCGTCGCGCGGCGCTCCGGCTGGATAGATCTCGAAGGAGGGGGATGAGGCGTGGGTCGCGGTCCGACCAGACACAGGGAATCATCATCCCCCAGGCTTTGTATTCGCGAAGCCGCGGGACCAGTTTCTCCACCTCGGGCACCAGCAGCGGGTGATCGTCGGGGCGACCCCACAGGGCACTCCAGGTTCCGCCGCGGGAAGATCCCTCCCCCACCGAGGCCAGCAGGTGACCTTCAACCGCATAAAAAAAGTTGGGCGTCAGGCCGATGCGGATTTCCTCGAACCAGTCGATCCCGAGAAGCCGGTTTCGGGTGCGAGGGCGTTGGACGTTGATGTCGACCACGTCGAACAGCTTTCCACGCTGCCAGCGGCGGGCGAAGATCAACGTGGGACCGTCATCGACGCGCGTCGGAAGGTCTTTCTCAACCGAGATCCGCGTCCGCGTCTCCCCGACGAGACGAATGACGTCCTTCGGATCCGCATTGAAGATTTGACGCAGGTACGGTTGCCGAGTCCGGAATGACTTCTGGAGACTCATCTCGTCCCACGTTGCGCGAAGTTCGTCGAGATTCATTGGATAGTGAATTTCCGGGTTCCAGACTGGATGTGATGATTGTTGCGTAAGTTTCGCGTGAACAACAACATATTGCATTTGATCCGCGCCCGATGATTCTCCGTTGAGTTCGAAACGCGCTGACTTTCCGCGAACGATCGCCGTCGGCGCGCGACCTCGCGAGCACACGCTCATGTCGCAAGCTCCGTCCGAGTCCGAGGAACGATTCACCGGACCGTGGATGCTGGTTCTCTGCCTGGTCGGGCTCGACTACTTCAGCTCGCTGGCGTATCTCCCCTCCCTCGTCACCTCCGCCGTGGGCCCGCTCGCCCCGCTGGCCGTGCTGGTGGTCGTCGTGGTGACGCTCGGCGTCGCACTGCCGCTCTACAGTTATGTTGTCGGACGCTCGCCCGACGGGCTCGGCGGCACGGGGCTCATCGAGCGGCTCGTTCCCGGGTGGCGCGGCAAGCTCGTGGTGTTACTGCTCCTGTCGTTCGTGGCGGCCGACTATATCGTCACGCAGAACCTGTCCATCGCCGACGCGGCGGAACACCTGCAGTCGAACCCGCATTTCGAACGCGTCGCCGCTCCCTTCCTGCAGAAGTACGTTCGCCCCACCGACTGGTGCGCCCACCCACTGTGGCAGTGGGCAGCGTCCCGTGTTGATACGCATCTTCTGCTGACGCTCCTGGTCACGCTCATCTGCTTCGCGCTGTGGGCCTACTGGCGGAGCGGGTCGACGCGGCGGTTCCTCGCGTTTGCGGCATTCGTTGTCGCGGGATACATGACTCTCAACGCGGTGGTCATCCTGGGTGGAGTGATCCATCTTGCCGGTGCGGGGCGGCACCTGTTCGAAGCGTGGCGGGCGTCGGCGACGGCATCCATCGATGGCGGGATGGCGCTGGGGAATGCATCCTTCGTGTCGCGGGCCGTCTGTCTGGGACTGGCCATGTTCCCGTTCGCGGTGCTGGGGCTCAGCGGCTTCGAGCTGAGCATGGCCGTTGCGCCCATGGTTCGCGGGCGTCCGGAGGATACGCCCGAAGCCCCGCGCGGACGGATCCGCAACATGCGGAAGCTGCTCGTCACGGCCACGGTGCTGATGTCGCTGTGGCTGTTTGGCGCGGTGCTGGTGACGGCCGTGCTCGTTCCTCACCAGGCCCTGTTGAAGGACGGGGCGGCGGTGCACCGCGCGCTGGCCTACCTGGCGCACGGCGGGACGCTGGTCGACGGGACGTCGTTCACGGTCGCCAGTCCGATCTTTGGAGAGACCTTCGGAACCGTCTACGACGCGTTCACGATCGCTATCCTCTCGATGGCCGGAGCGTGCGTGCTGATCGCCCTCCGCGACTATGTTCCCGACTACCTGCAGCGATTCGGAATGGAGCTGGAATTCGCTCACCGGCTCGGCGTGAAGATGCGGTTCTTCAATATCATCGTGCTGCTGACGGCGGTGGTGTTTCATGCCGACATCGCGCGGCTGCAATGGGCGTACGTCACCAGCGTGCTGGCCCTGCTGGCCGGGGGGGCCTACGCGGCGTGGCTGTCGGTGCGTCGCGAGAACCTGAAGCCATGGGTGCGAAGCCTCGTGCGGCCGCTGGCGACGGGGGCCTTCACGTTCTTCGTGGCGATGGCGCTCCTCTCGGCGGGGATCAGCGTTTCGGGACTCGAGATCGCCCTGTTCTTCGCGGCGGGCATCGTGCTGACGTCAGCGTTTTCACGCTGGGTTCGCAGCACCGAGCTGCGGTTCCACGGGTTCGACTTCGTCGACGAGTCCTCGAGACACGCGTGGGAGAAGTGCTGCGGGTTCGACTTTCAAATCCTCGTCCCGCACCGCCCGGGGCTGCATTCGCGCGATGAGAAAGTGAAAGTCATCCGCGAGCGGCACCGGCTCGGGCCGGACGTGCCGATCATTCTCGTCGAGGCAGAGCTGTTTGACCCGAGCGACTTCTTCCACAAGCCGCGGTTGCGGGTGACAAATGAGAGCGGGATGCTGCTGATCCAGGCGAAGCGGTGCAGTTCGATCGCTCACGTCCTGGCGGCGCTGTCGATCGAACTGGCGCGGGTGGGGCGTCCGCCGGAGTTGCACTTCGGCTGGTCGGACGAATCGCCGATGGCGGCGAACCTCAACTTCCTGCTGTTCGGCGAAGGGAACATCCCGTGGATGGTCCGCGAACTGATCCGGAAAGCGGAGCCCGATGTCGACCGGCGTCCGCTGGTCATCCTGGGATAGTCTCGCGGCGTCCGCTTTGGGCGAGCAGGCCGGAAGGCATTGCGAACCCGCAAGCGGCTACTCGGGCTTCTTCTCGTCGGACTTTGGTTCTTCCGGTTTCTTGTCGGCTTCGGGCTTGTCGGCGGCGGGCTTCTTCTCGCCCTCTTCCTTTTTCTCGGACTCGGTTCCGGGGGCCGGCTCTTTCGGCAGGTCCTTGGGCTCGTCCTTCGTTTCTTCGGACTTCGATTCTTCCTTCTTGCCGAGGGCGTCGAAGTCGAGCGGGGGATGGGCCGACGGGAGCTCGAACGGGAGGCCGCCGTCCTTCGGCTTCGGGCGGTCGTCGAGCTTCGGATTCTGTTCCTGGAACCAGGCGTAGAACGACTGAGTGCCCCCCTTCTTCAAGGCGTCCACCCGTTCGGCTGCGAGTCGTCCGTAGGTCGAGTCCTTGAAGTCGGTCACGATGGCGTCGTACGTCTTGATCGCTTCCGAGGTATCCTTGCCCGACGTGATTTCGAGAGTGCGGGCGAGGCCGAAGAGGGCTCGCTCACGCATCCGGGGGGGAAGCGGAGTCGACTTCAGGACGTCTTCGAACAGGGCCTTCCCCTTTTCCAGGTCGGACTTGCCGCTCTTGCGATCCTTGAACGTCAACTGCAATCCATTGAAGAGGTAGTTTTCGGCCTCGTTCAACTTGGCCCATTGAGCGACCTCGGTGCCGGGAAAGGCATCGGCGACCGTCGCGTAGTCGGAAGCCGTTTCGGCTCCCACGAAACGGTTCCACCCGGCGGCCGCTTTGGAGGTCGACGAGTTGACCCAGAGGGCGATTCCGCCAGCCAGGAGAAGAGCGCCAATGGTTCCGAGCAGAACCTGGTTGCCGTACTTTTCGAAGAACGACTGGGCTTTCACCGTCAGCTTGCCCAGTTCGTTCTCCTTGAGTTCGTGGCGGTGTTCGCTGTTCATGTTCCTGCTCGAAGGCGCTTTCGTCAAAGAATGCAACACCCAGCGCGGGGCTTCCATCCCGCCGAGCGCGAGTATAGAAGTCTCCAGAAAACCGGTCAAGCGGCGGGTTTGAGTGCGGTGCCCCGGACGTTCTCGCTTTCGGATGGTCTCTCGAAGTGCTTCAACCCGCCTCACCGGCACCGGGGCGTCGCGAGGAACGTGCAGCTTGTGGGCGTTTTCGTCTGCGAAATGTCCCCGCGATCCGTTGTCATTCCGACCTCGGACCTCTAAAATGCCCGATTCTTCCGCCCCCGCTGCGCCTTGCGATGCGGGTGAACAGAGTCGGCCGTTTGCTGGCGTCAGCTTCGTCTGTCGTCGCCGATCTCAGTTCTTCAAGAGAGCGACCCTGACATCGCTCGCCACTTTAGTGCGGAAGCCTTGGAGAAATCATGTTCGAGTCGATCGCCAGCGGCCTGCAGAATGCCCTGTCGTTCCTTAATCGTGGCAAGCTCACGGAAGGGAACATCAGGGACGGTCTGCGCCAGGTCCGGCAATCGCTGCTCGAAGCGGACGTTAATTACGAAGTCGTCCAGGCGTTCATCTCGCGCGTCACCGAGCAGGCGGTGGGCGAGGCGGTGATGAAGTCGCTCCGCCCCAGCGAGCAGATCATCGGCATCGTGTATCACGAGCTGGTGAACATGATGGGGCCCACCGAAACCGGTCTCCGCCTGAAGCGGGATGGCCTTTCGGTCCTGATGATGTGCGGGTTGCAGGGGTCCGGTAAGACCACCACCTGCGGCAAGCTCGCCCGCATGCTCAAGGAGCAGGGGCTGAAGCCGATGCTGGTCGCGGCCGACCTTCAGCGTCCGGCCGCTATCGAGCAGCTCAAGGTCATTGGCCAGCAGATCGACGTCCCGGTGTATGCCGAAGACCCAGGCAAGAGCAGCCCCGTCGGCGTCTGCCGCAACGGCCTGAATGAGGCCAAGCGTCGCGGCGACATCAAGGTCCTGATTCTCGACACCGCCGGTCGTCTCCACGTCGATGACGACCTGATGGCCGAGCTGCGGCTGATCGATAACAAGCTGCAGCCCGACATGGCGATGCTGGTCTGCGACGCCATGACCGGCCAGGACGCGGTCAACAGCGCCAAGGCCTTCAACGAGGCGCTCGAGCTCGACGGCTGCATCCTGACGAAGCTCGACGGCGATACCCGCGGCGGTGCGGCGCTCAGCATCCGGGCTGTCACCGGCGTCCCCATCCGCTACATCGGCGTGGGCGAACAACTCGACCGGCTGGAAGAATTCCATCCGGACCGCATGGTCAGCCGCATCCTCGGCGGCGGCGACATGGCGACGCTGCTTGAAAAGGTGCAGCGCGAGTTCGACCAGGAAGACCTGCTCCGCCAGCAGGAGCGGATGCAGCAGGGGAAGTTTTCCCTGAACGACTTCCGGGATGTCATGGGGAAGATGAAGAGCCTCGGCTCCATGGGGGACGTCATGAAGATGATCCCCGGCATGGGCAAGCTCGCCGAGCAGAACCCCGATCTCGACGCCGACGACGAGATGCGGAAGGTCGGCGGCATCATCGACTCGATGACGAAGAACGAGCGGCTGAACCCGGACATCATCGACCGTTCCCGGCGGCACCGCATCGCCCAGGGAAGCGGCGTCGATCCGGCGGACGTCAACAAGCTGCTCAAGGATTTCAAGGCGATGTCCGGCATGATGCAGGGCATGGCCAGCATGGGAATGCGGGACCGGTTGCGGATGGTCCAGCAGATGGCGGCGGGCGGAATGATGAATCCGAATGCCCAGCTGGTCGCTCAGAAGCAGCGCAGCAAGCGCGGCCCGGCCGATATCAACAAGGCGCGGGACGACAAAAAGAAAAAACGCAAAGAGGCGGCGAAGCAGCGGAAGAAGAACCGGAAGTAGTGGAAGCTCTAAGGTCGAAAATCAAAGGCCTAAGGAAATTCCAAAGACAAAAATTCAAAAGAGTGAAGTCGTCGCTGGCTGATGCTTGGCAGTGACTCCGATGAAATTGGTTATTGAATGATCGTGGGGAGCGGTAGCTCCCTTTGAGATTTCGAGTTTGAGTTTCCTTAGACATTTGATTTTAGATCTTCGAACATTTGAATTTAGTCCTTCGGATTTCCAGTTCAAAAGAGCTGTCCCGCGTGGACAGCATCCCGAGGAGTGAGCAGTGGCAGTTCGGATCCGGATGAAGCGTCTCGGGCGGAAGCATCGCCCGTTCTTCCGCGTGTGCGTGATGCATCAGCAGAACGCCCGCGACGGCAAGGCGATCGAAGAAGTCGGGCATTACGACCCGATGGTGAAAGACAAGTCGAAGCGCGTCACGCTCGATCTGGAGCGGATTCAGTATTGGATCTCGGTCGGCGCCCAGCCGAGCGACCGGGTGGCCACGCTGATCAAGAAGGTGAAGACGAACAGCTTCACCACCGGTGCGGCCCCCGCCCCGATGA
>JADZEF010000268.1 GCA_020850695.1 Planctomycetaceae bacterium
CGGTCCATGCGGAACTGCACCATCTGCCGCAGCGCCTCGCGGTGCCGCTCCATCAGCGCGTTGACGGCGTCCCCCTCACCGTTCCCGGCGTTCGCCAGCAGCTCGCGTGTCTGGTCCGAATCAGGCCACATGCAGAGGAAACAGGAATCAGGAATCAGGAAACAGGAATCATGAGTCCGATCCGGACGGGCCAGCCAGAGACCTCCTGCGTGCTGGTTATTCTGACGACTTCGGGCGGAATTCTTCCAGCGGGTACTCGGCAATCGAGATCGATTGCCCGAAGAGTTCCTGCAGCCGCCTCCAGCCTCGCGTGACGAGTTCTTCCCGCGCCCGGACGTCTTCCGGCTGCATGAAAGTCTTCGAGAACATCCCCTCGACCACCACCGGAGGGAAGCCTTCATCAACGATGAACTGGGCCTGCGTCGGATTGCAGCGGATGTGACGCTCGGGCGACGAGAGAAGCTCGCGGGCGCTGATCTCGCCGATCACGTAACGCAGATAGAGATCGCTCTCGGTGATGTTCTCGACTTCGTCTCCGCACACTTCGCAGAGGTAGCCCTGGTCGCAGCGTGCCATCGGTCACCTCGTGGTCGTCTTTCGCTCCGCGGATGTGAAAGAGTCGAATTGCGAAAATCCAATGTCGAAGGAAATGTCAAAAGACCAAATCAAGAATCTCGGATTCCAAGCCTTTTGTCGTTTCGAAATTTCGGCTTTCCTTAGACATTTGAGTTTCGACCTTCGAATTTGCCGTCGTCCTCTTCCCGAAAGACGGCCATCAATCCGCCGTCGGCAGCTTGCTGATCACCCGATGGAAGTGCAGCTCCACCTCGCGGTCGACCACTCGCCGCAAGCCTTCGAGGAGACAGTTCGGCTCGTGGTCGGACTCGCCCTGCCGCTTGATTTTCTCCAGCGACGTCCCAGGCGGGACCGTGAATGTGCTCTGGTTGATGATCTGATTTCCGGCGTCGAGCTCGGGGACGATGAAGTGGACCGTCGCGCCGTAGGTCAGCATCCGGTGGAAGTAGGCGTCCTCGTAAGGACGGAAGCCGGGGAAGGGGGGGAGCAGCCCGTGATGCAGGTTGATGATGCGGCCGCCGGCGAACTTCCAGCAGGTTCCGGGTGGAAGGATCCGCATGTAGCGGGCGAGGATGATGTAGTCGACGTCGTACTGGTCGAACAGCTCGACCATCCGATCGTTGTCGGGCTCGCCTCCCGGTCCCGAGATGTTGTGCCACTCGACGCCGAACTGCTCGGCCACGCCGCGGCAGGCGTCACGGTTGCCCAGCATCACGGCGGGTACTGCTTTCAGACGCTTGTCGCGAATGGCCCGCAGGATGGCCAGAGCGGGCTCCGGCCGATACGTCGTACAGAGGGCCAGCCGCGGAGGGCGGTCGTGCTCGTCGCGCGACCAGGTGCGGATCGACAGCCCCTTCCTTTTGCCGATCTCGTTCATGTGCGTGCGGAGATCGGCGATCGTGCCGTTCTCGGCCGACCACTCGATCCGCAGCAGCATGGCGAACAACCGCTCGGAGTCGCGGTCGTACATCTGGATCTCGTGAATGTTCGCCCCCGCGTCCGTGACGTAATGGACGATGGGATCGGCGAGGCCACGATGATCGGGGCCGACGGCGGTGAGGATGACCTGCATTTCGTTGACCACGAACCGAGCGGCGATGAGATCGGCCCAGGCGGACCCACATGCTGCCCGGATATAAGAGCGTTGGGAAGAACTTCAATGCCGATCATCTTCCGCACTGTGCGTGCGGACTTCAACTTGATCGGACTTCAAATCACGAGACTCAGGACCGGCCCCAGGTGACTCAATGAACGAAGTGTGGATCTTCATGGGGGACGGTCCCCATCCGTCGGGCGTGTTCTCAACCCGTCCCCTGGCCGAGGAATGGATTACCCGCCACGGCTTGGACGGCACACTCACCAAGTACCCGCTGGATATCGGGATCTACGAATGGGCTCTAGCGTCAGGAGCCTTCAAGCCCCGACGTCCCGACCAGTCCGGGGCGAAATTCGTGGGGAGTTTCAGCTCCGCCAACCTGGAGCATTATCACTACGAGCAAGGCCGTTGCCCTAACGACCCCTCGTAGAAGCCCACACTCTGCGTGGCGGTGCCCCGTCTTTTTTTGGATCGTCTCACTTCTTCTTCGCGCCGGTCAGCTCCTTGAACACGAACTCGATGTTCTCCGTGTTCATTTTCACGTTCGTGCCGGTCCATTCTTCGTAGAACGGCAGGTCGATCGTCTTCTTGATGTCGTCGACAGACTTCCCTTCATCGATCGCCTTGCCGATCACCTCGCGGAGCTCGACGAAGTATCGCTTCTGCGTTGCCAGCAGGCCCTTGTCGGCCGCTTCGCCGTGTCCGGGGCAGATCTTCTTGATCGGCAGTTCCTGCAACTCCGTCAGGACGCGGATCCAGCTCTCGGTGTTGCCGTCGCCGGTGTAATTGAAGGCCCCGTTCACGCAGGCATCGCCGGTGAAGAGGATGCCGTGCTTCGGCAGCCACGCCACCGCATCTCCCGCGGTGTGGGCGTGGCCGTAGTGCAGGAGTTCGACCCGCTGCGTGCCGTCGTCGAGCACCAGCTTCTTCGGGAAGTAGAGCGACGGCTTCGCGTAGTCGAGGTCGGCGTAGACCTTCGCGTTCGTTTTCTTCGACTGCTCGAACCCCTGGATGCCGTTGGTTTCAAACAGGGCTTTGCTGTTCTCGGAGGCGATGGCGGTCGCGCCGATGGCCGTGAACTTCTGGTTGCCGTCGGCGTGATCGCCGTGGTAGTGGGTGTCGAAGACGTAGCGGATCGGCTTGTCGGTCGTCTTGCGGACTTCCTTGATCAGCTCTTCGGCCTGGTTGGGGAAGTTGGCCTCGATGACCAGCACGAAATCCTTGAAGATGATCCACCCCTGGTTGCAGCCGATGAACTCGGGCTTGGTCTGGGTCTTCCGGAACCAGACGCCGGGGGCGACCTCGGTGACGGTCGTTTCGGTCGGGACGAACCAGCCGGAGGCGTAACCGCCGACTCCGGTGATGAGGAGGGCGGTGACGATGGCCACGGCCCACGAACGGCGAGCCGGATGCTTGTTGACAGGGGCGGGGTGCGGCTCGGGCGTGAAATCGGTCGGCATGAACGTTTCCGGGGCGTGCGGGGAAGAGCGCGGCGCGGGAGGAGCAACGACCGCGGGAGTATACCCGGAAGGGAGCGCAGCGCTAAACCGGCGGGAGGCGCGGCGGGCGTAGCGGCTGGAGTCAGGAGGATTGGTCGTTGGTCATTGGACATTGGTCATTGGCTATTGACCAGACCGGATGACCAATAGCCAATGACGAACCATCAATGAGAAATCGCTGGCCGGACTCTCACGGCGAGCGCTGCAGCACGCCTTCGGAGCGGCCGAGGTCGGCGAGTCGAACGATGAGGACGCGGCGCACGTTCTCCCCTTTCTCGTTGCCCACGAAGAACTGCTGGCCCAGCGTCGGAGAGGCGGTATCCGCGGAGCCTTCGATGTTCGAGGAGATGACTGCCATTTCCCCCTGGTTCAACGTCAGCTCGAACCGCTGGGAAGAGAACGCCTTCACGTTCTGAGTGGACTTCAATGTCCAGCCATCGGCCGTGGGGATCTGACGCAGCACCATGTCGCCATGATGAACTTCGGGCACGAACTCCAGCTTCGCCCAGCCATCCTGGACGCGCTGCGCCCGCATCTTGAACAGACAGCGGGCATTCTTGAAATCTTCCTTCTCGTGCCCCTCGCCGTTCCAGGCGGCGACAGTGCATGTCTCGAAGTTCTGACTGGTCTGGAGATCGGTTTCCGACCCCGACGTGAGCGCGATGCGGCGACCGACGAGCTTGCGGGCGTCCTCGGCGCTTCCATGGTCCGGAATCTCGGAGGTCAGACCCAGCAGTTTCTGGAGCGGAACCGGGGGCGATGAGCTCGAGATGCCGATCCGGAAACCGTTCCGCTTGAGACCTTCGCGGATGGCCGGATCGAGCGCCCCGACCTGATCGAGGTCTCGCCAGAGGAGGTCGCTGAGCAGGGGGTCGTCGGCGGTGCGTTCGACGAACACCACTTCGACCTGAATTGTATTGCGCGAGGGGGCGATCGGCTTGAGAACGGTGTTCTCGGACGATCCGCCGGCGGCATTCGCTGTGAGGATTTCGGGCGTCTGCTGCGGATCCGGCTTGCCGCTGAACGCCATCCAGCCTTGTTGTAAGAGCGTGCAGCCACTCACGCCGCAAAGTGCGGCGAAAGCCATCGCGGCGACGAGGCGTCGGCCGGAGCAGGGCAGGGGAGCACGCATGAAAAGGTTGGAAGTTGCTGACGGACCGCGAACGGGCCCGGCGGAGAGAAGGGGAGCGGAGTCTAGGGGGAGGGAAAATACGTGTCAACACGAATACGGAGCGGACTGGACTTGCATTCTCTTCCCCGTCGGAGCACTGCCCCAATCACCTCGCCGTTGACACGTTCCGCCGATCTGGCGGATACTTCGAGGACGATAAATCCTGTGAGAGACGCGACATTTCCGCGAACTTTCGAGTCGCGGGGCCCGTCTCGCAGGACACTTTTCTGCCCTGTTCACCCTTGGGGATGGCGCCCCGTTTTCGCGAGCTGCCCGAGATGTCGACCCTGTCCGAATACGCCGACCAGCTGGCCCGCCAGGCGCGCGAGGCCTCCGCCCGGCTGGCCCTGGCGACGGGGGGACAGAAAAACGAATGGCTGCAGCGATCGGCCGCACGCCTCGTCGAACGCACCGACGAACTTCTCACGGCAAACGCCCGCGACGTTGAAGCGGCTCCGGGATTCGGACTGAACGCCGCCGCTATCGACCGGCTGACGCTCAATCCCGCCCGCCTCAAAAAGATCGCCGACGCTCTCCGCGAAGTCGCCGCACTCCCCGATCCGGTGGGTGAGGTGCTCGACAGCAACGTCCGACCCAACGGGCTGATGGTCACCCGCGTTCGCGTGCCGCTCGGCGTGGTCTTCTTCATCTATGAATCGCGACCGAATGTCACCGCCGACGCCGCCGCCATCTGCGTGAAAAGCGGGAATGCGGTCATCCTGCGGGGCGGAAAAGAGGCCCTGCACAGCAACCTCGCATTTCACAAGCTGCTCAGCGAGACGCTCGGCGAATGCGGCCTGCCTGTGCACGCCGTGCAGATGGTGGAGACGGCCGACCGCGAGCTGGTAGGGCACTTGCTCAAGATGCGCGATCGCATCGACGTCACCATTCCGCGCGGCGGGAAGTC
>JADZEF010000269.1 GCA_020850695.1 Planctomycetaceae bacterium
GCGGAGAAAGTTCCTGGCGTGGCTCGAAAGCATCGCCGCCGTGGCCGCCGAAAGCCCGCGATGAGTCCGGAGCGGGTCGCACGGATCCGGGAGCAAGCCGACCTCTCGCATGAAGAACTCGGCGCGAAGATCGGCGTTTCGAAGTTCACTGTCCGATCGTGGGAGCTTCCCGAGTCGAGCCCTCGCCACCGACCGATTCCGGAGCTGGCCGCTCGCTACCTTCGTGAGATCGAGCTGGCTCTTTTCAATGGGACATTCCAATGATCGAAGTCATTGAAAAGCCGTGGGGCGCCTGCCACCGAGTGTGCGAAACCGACGAGATGATCTTCGATCGCCTTGAAGTTAGATCCGGATACTGCTCCCTTCACCGACACGTCTACATGACGAACCGCTTCTATGTCCGGAGCGGACGAATCGCGGTGACGGTGGAAGCTGGTCCCAGCTGCTGGACCTACCACGAACTCTCGCCAGGTTCCGTGCTCGATGTGCCGTGCGACCTGCGACATCGGTTCGCCGTGATTGAGCCGGGGGTGGTCTGGGAGATCTACTTCCCGGCAGCGGGCTGGGCAGAGTGTCATCGTGGAGACATCCTGCGAAGCGATGAAGGAAATTCTGAATTCCCCAAAGATGGGCAGTATTTCCCAGACGACATCTTTTCCAGAATCGTGCGATCCACTTCGGCATTGAAGCCGTTTCCAGCGTCGCACGAGGAACTATGTTCTCCACGCCACGGGCCGCTCGAATCACGGACAGTGAACGGGACGCGGCACTGAGGAGGCTGTACGCCACTCAGCCGGTTGATGTCCACAGCGACGATGCACGACTGGTGATCGAGTCGTTTTACGGTTTGATGCGCCGGCTCGCCTCGCGTTGGCATGCGATTCCTGTCCTGCGGGACGACCTGATGTCCGCCGGACAATTCGGCCTGCTGAGGTGCATCATGTCCTACCGCGCCGGGGCCGGCAGTTCGTTCGTGGGCTACGCAGCGACGTGCATGAACAATGCGATGCTGGACGTGGTCCGCACTCACCAGCGGAAGAACGGCCGCACGGTCAGCCGAGAGAACCTCGAAGTGGAAGGTGAAGTGTCCACGTTCGAGCCTCACGATCCCCTTGCGATGCACGAAGAGGACCTCGATCGCAGTGAACAATGCGCCCGCCTGCTCTCAATCCTCGAAGAGCATGAGCGGGAAATCCTGTGTCGGTATCACGGCGTCGGAACTCCGCCACAGACGTTCCGCGAGATTGCGGACGAGACAGGCCTCAGTGTCGGCCAGGTGACTCGCGTCGTGAGCCGCTCGCTCGAAACGATCCGCACGCGATTCAGGCTCGCGCTGGAGTCGGCATGAAAAGGACCTGGATCGAACCGCGGCGACGGCCGTTTCCGTGGAGAGCGTCCGGAGAAATCCCGACCTTCCGGACGGTCGCGAGATGGCTGGCCAAGAACCGACTGCGAGGCGCGAGGATTCTTGAGCAGGGAAGCGATTACAAGCCATCCGAGGTCAAGCGGTTGCTGGACTTCCTGAAACGGTGGGGCTGGCGACACGGATACCACCTCTATTGCGAGACGCCTCAACCTCGTTGGCGACGTGTTCTCTACTGGTGAGTCATGCGGCGATTCCGGTTCCTGTATCCGCAGCTCGGCAAGTTCAAACCCGGCATTCGCCATTGGGCGACGTGGGGATCACCTGGCGACCTGATTCCTGATTCGCAGTACGTCCGTGGCTATTGTCCCTGCTGTGAAGAACCGATCCGCGTCCGCCGAACGAACAATCTATTTCTGCTCTGCGCTGAGTGCGGCCAGGATCATGAACTCCGGCCGGAGAACAACCCCTTCCGTCCGCGACCGGCTCATCGTCCGATGCGGGCCTTTCCCGTGAGATAACTGCATGCGAATCGTGGCCGTGATTCCAGCCCGTCTCGAATCGATCCGCCTTCCCCGCAAGATGCTGGCTGATGTGGGCGGCAAGCCGCTCATTCAGCACACTATCGACGCAGTGAGGGGTTGCCGTCGAGTCTTGCAAGTAGTCGTTGCCACCGACTCCGAAGAAATTCGCGATGCCATCCGGGGCGGCCGTCGCGGTGCGTGGGTCTTTGTGACCGAGCCAGCGGACAGTGGGACGGAGCGTATTGCCTCGATCGTCGACCGTCTTCACGCGGACCTCATCGTCAACGTCCAGGGCGACGAGCCCGAGATCCGGCCGGAGCATCTTGAGGCGGTCATCGACGCGGCGTTGGCGTTTCCCGCGTGCGACATGGCCACGCTCGCGACCGCATTGGACCCGGACGATCAGGAGTCGCGAGACGTCGTGAAGGTGACGGTCGGGACGAACGGCTTCGCCTACGAATTCGAGAGAAGCTATCAGTCCGCCTGCTGCGTCGAGCCCGGAATGGGCGTCTCGTCGCCGATCCGGCACGTTGGCGTTTATGCCTACCGCCCGGACTTCCTTCGCTGGATCTCGCAGCAGCCGGCGGGCCTCAGCGAGAAGCAAGAGCGACTTGAGCAACTGCGGGCCTTGCATCTCGGTTGTCGCATCCGCGTCGCGATGGTCGATCATCCCTCCAAAGGAATCGACACGCCCGCCGATCTGGAAGCCTTCCGCGAGCGGTATACAGCCCGCCTGAAATCGGCCGACTCCGACATGTGAACAACGACACCCCGTCGTTTGAAAAAACGCATCGGAATTGCTAACAACGAAGTGGACATCGACGGCCGTTGCGGTAGTATACGAGACGTGCTGACGACGGAGCGGCCAACGCCGAGTGGAGTGGCGAGCAATCAACCTGGCCGAACTTCGATGATTCCCTTCGCCTGCCAAAAACCTCGCTGGCAAAGCTCGCTGATGTGGACTCACATCGCGAATCTCCGCGAGGGAAAGTTGGACGCGAGCCGTCCGCAGTCAGACCGCTGCTGACCCTGTTGCGATAGAGCTGCCGAGTTCAGTTCTCGCATGCGGTCAGCACGTCGTTGACCGCCTTCCAGACGATCATTCCCGGCCGTCGCCAATCGCGGTACGCGCCGACAACAGGGATACGCGCCAATGCAAACCTTGACCCTCACGAAACGTCAGCAGCAGATCGCCGACTTCATTTCAACCAGCATGTTTCACAAGGGCTACCCACCGACCGTTCGCGAGATTGGGGCTCGTTTCAAGATCAAGAGCCCGAACGGAGTCATGTGTCACCTCAAGGCTCTTGAGCGGAAGGGCCTCATCGAGCGGCGTCCGCACAAGAGTCGCGCAATCAAGATTCGACACGGCGGGCGATTCAGTGTCGCAGAGGTCGATGAGAAGCAGAGTCGCGTTCGCCTCTTCGGTTGCGTCGTGATGCAGTTCGCCGGCGAGGTGGCGTGATCAGTCCAGATCGAAGCGAAACCGCAGGTCCTCGGCAGCGTGTGTGACAGCTTCCTTTGCGATCAGGAGTTTCATGTTTCGAGCGAGCCCCTTCGGGGGGTCGAAGGTCAGGACGACCACTGCATTTGTCTGCGGAGGGACAACGATTGGTAGTGCATGGACTTCGGGATCCGTGGCAATTGCCTCGCGAAGTCCAAGCGGTTGCCCTTCCGCGTCCCTCAGCTCAATGTGGCCAGCCAGATTGCCCATGACGAACTCTCGGTCGCTGCCGTTCTTCAGGACGAGATCAACGAGCAGCTCATTGCGTGGCATCCTTGGGGATGCGGAAATCTCGACGCTTTCGTGTGAGTGCTTCCGCGTCGCCTTTGCCCACGGATCGTTCTGTGTATGTGCGGAGCCACCTTGGGATCGGCGCTCGACTTGAGGGGCAGTCGACCAGATCCGCCACGCGACGCCACCCACTAGGAGAATGGCAACTAACACTGCGATGGGGACAACCGGGCTCCACGGTCGACCGGTTGTGCGAAGTCCTTCCGTCATTCCGGTGGGCTCCCGAGTTGCCGGTCAGATTCCGCATCGAGCGTGCTTCGGATCCACGTTGCGAGCGTTTCAAATCCAGCATCCTTCGCTGCCGCCAAGTAGCGATCCTTGCGCTTCGGCTCGACGACGAAGAGGATCTTCTTCGCCTTCGTTTCACCTGAGATGGGTGGGCGACCAGGCCCCGGCTTCCGTTTTGCCATGCAGGCGGTTGTACATGAGCCAAAAACCTGTGGCAATCTTCGTTGAATCTCTGGTGAATAGTTTATATATCAA
>JADZEF010000270.1 GCA_020850695.1 Planctomycetaceae bacterium
AGTGGGTAGTGGGTAGTTGGCAGTGGGTAGGAATACGGCCACTCTGGCTACCCACTATCAACTACCCACTACCCATTTTCTTTACTGCAGTGGAGGCCGTGCTGGTACGGTCAGGCGGCTGTTAACCGTCACGACGCAGGTTCGATTCCTGCCACTGCAGCTTCAAAGGCCCCGCGATCTTCCAATGATGATCGCGGGGCCTTTTCCATGGCATTCACAGTCATGCTGAATCACGGCGCGCCGCCGAGTCATGTGTGTTCGCTGAGTTGTGCTGTGTAGCCTTCAATACGCTCGACATCAACGAAACCGGCAGAACACGTGACTCGAACGACGTCACTATGGAACGACATGCAGACGCCGTGAGCGTCCTTCACAATGTCGATGTCGCCGACAATTTCGGTATCCCAGCCTTCTATCTGAAGACTTTTCACGGCGAGCAACCGCAACGTCAAATGCGCCGTGTTGCACTGACGCGCGACCCATTTCGGCGGAACGCGGTCTGGATAGGTCGAAAGGTCGAACCGCAACGTCACCGTTGGCCCGTCGCGATTCATGTTGATCGCGTGCAGGTTCACACGGCACAACGAGGGCGGGGTTGAGTAGAACGCATCGATGATGCGCCGATCGACGAGAGAGTCGGCCCAGCACATGTTTCGCCCCCGCACTCACGCATCCGTCACACCGGCAGTTGCATCCGCTCGCGGTGACGCTCGAGCGCCGCTTCGACGAAGCCGTGGAACAGCGGGTGCGGGGTCATCGGCTTCGACTTGAACTCCGGATGGTACTGCACCGCCACGTACCACGGATGATTGGTGACTTCGACCACCTCGACCAGGTTGCCGTTGGGGCTCGTCCCCGTCGCCTGCATCCCCGATTTGGCGAACTGCTGTCTATACTCGGGGTTGAACTCGTAGCGGTGACGGTGACGCTCGGTGATCTCCTGCGTTCCGTAGCACTCGGCCGCCTTCGAGCCGTCCATCAGCACGGCGGGCTGAGCGCCCAGCCGCATCGTGCCCCCCTTGTCGGTGATCCGCTTCTGCTCTTCGAGCAGGCAGATGACCGGGTGATCGGTCGTCGACGAGAACTCGCTGCTGTTGGCGTCTTTCAGGCCGAGGACGTTGCGGGCGTACTCGATCACCGCACACTGCATCCCGAGGCAGATGCCAAAGTAGGGGATGTCGCACTCGCGGGCGTACTGGGCGGCGAGGATCTTTCCTTCAATGCCCCGCATGCCGAAGCCGCCCGGAACCAGGATGCCGTCGACGCCGCTCAGCAGCATCTCGGCCCCCTGCTCTTCGAGATCCCCCGCATCGATCCGCTTCACCAGCACGCGGGCCGAGTGCGAGAACCCCGCATGGTCGAGCGATTCGTAGATCGATTTATATGCGTCGCGATGGTCGATGTACTTGCCGACGACCGCAATGGTCACTTCGTTTTGCGGATGCAGGATCCGCTGCATCAGCTGTTCCCAGTCGTCCATGTTGATGCGGCCGGCCCGGTCTTTCAGGCCGAGCTTCTCGATGATGAGCTGGTCGAGCCCGTGCTCGACGAGCCCCATCGGGACTTCGTAGATCGAGAACTCCTTATCCTGCTCTTCGATGACCGCCCGCTTCTCGACGTTGCAGAAGAGGGCGATCTTGTCGGTGTTCTCGCGGCCGAGGGGACGCTCGGTGCGGACGATGAGGACGTCGGGCTGGATACCGATCTGCCGGAGCTGGCCGACGCTGTGCTGCGTGGGCTTGGTTTTCGCTTCCTTCGCCGCCTTGAGGTACGGCACCAGCGTGAGGTGGATGAAGAGGCAGTTTTCCTTGCCGATCTCGAGCGGGATCTGGCGGATGGCTTCGAGGAACGGGAGACCTTCGATGTCGCCGACCGTGCCGCCGAGCTCGGTGATGACCACGTCGGTGTCGGGGCGGGCGAGGTTGAGAACCGCCGCCTTGATTTCGTCGGTGACGTGCGGGACGACCTGGACGGTTTTGCCCAGGTACTCGCCGCGGCGTTCCTTGGCGATCACCTTCTGGTAGATGCGGCCGGTGGTGTAGTTCGACTCGCGCGAGAGGGGGCTGTTGGTGAACCGCTCATAGTGGCCGAGGTCAAGGTCGGTCTCGGAGCCGTCGTCGAGGACGTAGACCTCGCCGTGCTGGTAGGGGCTCATCGTCCCCGGGTCGACGTTGATGTAGGGGTCGAGCTTCTGCATCCGGACCTTGAGGCCGCGGCGTTCGAGAAGCAGCCCGATGGAGGCCGACGTCAGGCCCGTGCCGAGAGAGCTGACGACGCCGCCGGTCACGAAGATGTGCTTGGTCATGCGGGGAGGCAGTGGGGAAAAGGCAATTTTAACGCAAAGACGCAAAGATCGCAGAGAAACGCAAAGAGGAACTCAATCCGAGAATGACTCGAATCATTCATCTCCGAACTCGGGGGGAATGACATTCCGATGGCTTTTCTTCCCTTTGCGTTTCTTTGCGCTCTTCGCGTCTTTGCGTTAAAGTTCTTGGGGCTTCAAAGCGAAGAACCCGGTGTCTCTGCGAGAACCGGGTTCCGGGAAGTCATGTTGAACCAGAGGGATATTACGCCGCCCGGCTGCGCTGCCGTTCGACGAAACGAGCATAATCTTCCGGCGTGTCGATTCCAACTGCTCGATGCTCGACGGACGCCACCTGGATAGTCGCCCCGTATTCCAGAGCCCGCAGTTGCTCCAGTTTCTCCAACTGCTCCAGTTCGCACGGCGGGAGCTTGGTGAGGTGCATCAGGAAGTCGCGGCGGTAGGCGTACAGTCCGATGTGGAGCTGCCAGGGCGTTGCTTTAGTCAGGAGTTCGTCGGGGTTTCCGTCGCGGACGAAGGGAACCGTGGCGCGGCTGAAGTACAGGGCGCGGCCGTCCGAGGTGCAGACGACTTTCACGCACGAGGCGCTGTCTCGCTCGGACTTGTGGCGGATGGGAGTCGAAAGGGTCGCCATCTCGGCGGCGAGGCTGCGGGTGAGGGTGTCGACCAGCAGGTTGATCTGGTGCGGGTCGATTTCGGGTTCATCCCCCTGCACGTTGACGATGATGTCGGCCCGCGGGCAGTGGCGGCGGACGACGTCGGCGACGCGGTCGGTGCCGCTGGGGTGCTCGCCGGTCATCTCCGCGCGGCCGCCGAATCGCTTCACGACGTCGGCGATTTCGAGGCTGTCGGTCGCCACGATCAGCTCGGAGAGGGACGACGCCTGGCGGGCCGCCTCCCACGTGTGCTGAATGAGGGTCTTGCCAGTCCGGTCCAGCAGCAGCTTGCGCGGAAGACGGGACGACTGGAGACGTGCGGGGATGACTCCCACAACGCGCATGGAAAACCTCCTTGTTCTCCGGCGGAGAGCTCGAGTTGTCGTCAGCAGGTTGATCTAAAGAAGAGGGGGCGGGTTGTACCAGAAGTGGCGGGGTGGGTTAAGGCCTTTTCGGCCGGCGGGAGTGATCAGGTTTTCAAGGGATGGCGAGCAGATTGAGGCATACAGGCAATCTCGCGATTAAACACAAAGAGCCCGCGAAGAGAACTTCGCGAGCTCCTGATGACTGGCTTGAGAAGTCCCGAATCAACCACGACGACGTGGGAGTCGGGACATCGTCAAACTATTCCTTCTTTTCGGCCGGAGGAGCGGCTTCGTCCTTCTTCTCAGCCGGAGGAGCAGCTTCGTCCTTCTTCTCGGCCGGGGGAGCGGCTTCGTCCTTCTTCTCAGCCGGAGGAGCGGCCTCGTCCTTCTTTTCCGGGGTGGCGGGCGTGGTCGGGGTGGTCGGCGTGGTGGTGCCAGCCTTCTTCTCGGGGGCCTTCGTTTCGCCACAGCCGATCAGAGTGATGCTCAGGCCGAGCACCGCCGCCAACGTGAAAAGCTTCTTCATGACACATCCTTCGAGGTGCAGACTGCTACCAGAATCGTTTTCCCCGTCGCACGGGGGCTCTTGCAAAGAGCGTTCACAGGTCTAGATCCGCCCCTGGATCAGTTATTCCCCGAATTCCGGAAATTTCTCAAGTTTCCGGCTCAATCCGTGTTTGAGGACGCCACGTCCCCAGGGAGAGCCGCTCAAGAGTCGCTCCGCTCCAGGTCATCGAGGGCCTGAAGGGCTCGATCGGCATTGAAGACGGGGAGCGGCAACTCGGCGGCTCGCGCCAAGGCCTGTTCGGGCGTCAAGTCTCGTCGAGCCCGGCCATGTCCCCGGAACACCGGCAGCCCGCGCCGCAGCGCGAGAATCTCCCGGCGGGTCCGGCCCTTGGGGGCGTCGGGCCAGGTGCGGGATCGCTCTTCAAACTCGAAGAACACCGGCACGACTTCCCGCATGTATCGCCAGTAGCCGGGATTGTCGGTCTGCAGGAAGAACTCCCCTCCCGGTTCGAGGCACCGGTGGACCAGCAGCAGGAACTCGGGCGTGATCAGCCGCTTCGAAATCTCCGAAGCCTCGTAATAGGGTTGCGGGTGATAGCAGTGGATCTCGGAGACGCTTGCCGGCGCGACATGCCCGGCCAGCAACTCGTGGCCCCCGCTCACCGCGAACCGGATATTGTTCAACCCTCGCTGGTTGGCTCGCCGCGTCGCATACCGGATCACGAGCGGTAGGATATCGACGCCCAGATGGTTGCGGTCCGGCCGCCACACCGCACTCCCGATCAGAAACCGGCCGTTCCCGCACCCGAGGTCCAGGACCACCGGAGCATTCCGGCCGAAGAGGGCCGTCCAATCAATGCGGCCGGCAGGGAGCGACTTCAAACCTGTCCGCGTCCATTCCGCTTCGTCCCGGATCTCTCCAGGAAACGGAACGCCGAATTCCCGCTCGATCCGACGCTTGCGGGAACCGCGATCTGGATCGGAAGCCGGCATAGAATGGGCGTGGCGGGTGATGATGGAGATCGATCGAAATCGACGTATTTCGAGTGTCGCAGGCCGGCGATCAACCGTAAAGCGGATTGCCCCTGCGGACGCTTCAACCGGAGGGCTTGCCGGGCGGCAAGCCGCGCAAGGCCGACCTCCGTGAGTAGCCAACACGGTGCTCTCTCAGACCCGCACGTGTTGTCCGACGAGCGCCGCCGGCATCGCCAGCCAATCGGTCAAGGAGCCGGCCGAGAGCGCCGTTGAGCGTAACGCTTTCCCGAACCTGAACAACGCATTGCGTCGCAACCACAGCGATCGTAACATGAAACGCCGCTGATGCGTCCGTGTCCCGCCTGAACTTCCCGCCTCTGCTCCCGGGCGACCCGCTCGATGTTCACTCCTCTCGCATCCCCCGCGCGTGCGCTTTTCGTGGCGCTGGTTTTCGTGTCCCTGCCGCTCATGTCCGCAGAATCTGACCGGCCGGCAAGTCCGCTTCCGGCTGTGGTGCGGGTGACGGTCGATCCACCGCAACTCCGGCTGAATGGCCCCGAGTCGTCGTTCCAGTTGCTGGTGCGGGGAGAGTTGGCGGACGGAACCTTCGTCGATCTGACGCGGGCGGCCGAGTTCGCTTCGTCGAACAGCGAGGTGGCGGCGGCCGCGCCGGGGGGCGTTGTGCGTGGGATGAAGGACGGTCAGGTGGAGTTGAAGGTGAGTGCCTCGGGACAGTCGGCGACCGTGCCGACGACCGTTGCGGGGACCACCGTTCCGCGGCCGATTCATTTCGAGAATGACATCGTCCCGCTCCTCAATCGCTTCGGCTGCAACGGCTCGGGATGTCACGGCAAGGCGGAAGGTCAGAACGGCTTCAAGCTGTCGGTCTTCGGTTTCGATCCGCCGGCCGATCGCATTGCTCTGATCGGCGAGGCCCGCGGCCGTCGGATCAATGCGGCGCTTCCCGAAAAGAGTCTGCTGCTGCTGAAGGCGACGGGCGAGATGCCGCATGGCGGCGGAGTCCGCATCCGGCGCGGGTCGACCGAGTATCGTTTGATGCGGGACTGGATCGTTGAAGGAACGCCCCTCGGCGCCGCGGACGCCCCGCATATCATCTCGCTGAAGGTCACGCCGAACGAGCGGCAGATGCGGCTTGGAGAAGCCCAGCAGCTCCGCGCCGTTGCGACGTATTCGGACGGCCGCGAGGTCGACGTCACGCCGCACACCCGATTCCAGTCGAACAACGAAGGGCTCGCGTCGGTCGATGAGTTCGGCCTGGTGACCGCAGGCAAGACGCCGGGCGAGGCGGCCATCATGGCGGCCTACATGGGGGCGGTCGACGTCTTCCGCGCCCAGATGCCGCGCCCCGTCACTCCCGGCGAAACCCGCCCCGCCCCGATTGCCCACAACTTCCTCGACCCGCTCGTCGAAGCCAAGCTGCTGAAGCTCAACATCCAGTCCTCGCCGATCTGCGATGACGCCGAGTTCTGCCGCCGCGCGTTCCTCGACATCATCGGCACGCTCCCCACGTCGGACGAAGCCCGCGCCTTCCTGGCCGACCAACGACCCGACCGCCGCGCCCGTCTGGTCGATGCCCTGCTCGAACGCCCCGAGTACGCCGACTACTGGGCCCTGAAGTGGTCCGACCTGCTCCGCGTCGACCGTCAGGTGCTGGGACACAAGGGGGCTCACGCCTACTACCGCTGGATCCGCCAGAGCATCGCCGACAACAAGCCGTACGATCGCTTCGTCCGCGACATTGTCGCAGCCGAGGGCCTGCTGGCCGAGCAACCGCAGGGGCAGCTCTTCAAAGTCGTCAAGGAACCGGGCAAGGTGGCGGCCACCTTCTCGCAGGTCTTCCTCGGTATCCGCATCGAATGCGCCCAGTGCCACCACCACCCATTCGACCGCTGGAGCCAGACCGACTACTTCGGAATGACGGCGTTCTTCACCCAGACCGGCTTCAAGCCGACCCCGCATGGCGAACTGATCGCGGCCCTTGGCGGCGGTTCGACACGCCACCCCCGCACCAACGAAGAAGTCTTCGCCCATCCGCTTGGAACGGCGAACCCCACCGCCGAAGCCGCAAAGGAAATGACCGGCGACCGCCGCCGCGTCCTCGCCGCCTGGATGACGGACGTCGACAACCCGTACTTCGCCGAGAACCTCGTCAACCGGATGTGGGCCCACTTCCTCGGCCGCGGCATCGTCGAACCGGTCGACGACATCCGTCTCACCAACCCGCCGACGAACCCCGAGCTGCTGAAGGCGCTCGCCGATTCGTTTGCGGGGCGCGGGGCAAAATCGGGTCGAGGGTCGAGGATTGAGGGTTCAGGGCCAGACAAGGCTGCGAGTCCGACCTCGGCCCCTCAACCCTCAACCCAGAACCCTCAACCCGCGTTCGATCTCAAAGCGCTCATCCGCACGATCACCGCCAGCGCCGCCTACCAGCGGTCGTCGAAGCCGAACGCCACGAACGAGCTCGACGAGCAGAACTACTCGCGAGCGCTGTTCAAGCGGCTCGATGCGGAAGTCCTTTTCGATGCGGTGTGCCAGGTGACGGGAGTCGAAGAGAAGTTCGACGGCGTTCCCGCCGGCAGCCGGGCGGTGCAGGTGTGGGACAGCCACGTCCCGCACTACTTCCTCCGCATCTTCGGCCGCCCGCAGCGCGCCACCGCCTGCGAGTGCGAGCGAACCGCCGAGACGAGCGTGGCCCAGGTGCTGCACGTTCTCAACAGCCCCGAGATTCAGGCGAAACTGACGCACGCCGGCGGCCGCCTCGCGCGGCTCGGTGCGAAGCAGCCCGACACCGCGAAGCTGGTCGAAGAACTCTACCTCACCTTCTACGCGCGCACTCCGACGGCGGACGAGTCGACGGCTGCCGTCACCTTCCTGACCGACCGGAAAGCGAACCGACCGCAAGCCATCGAAGATCTGGCGTGGTCGCTGATGAACACGGTCGAGTTCCTGTTCAATCATTGACGGATGCATGCTATCGGACCGTCCCTCAGTTAAAACCAAACTGAGAGTCCGCACCTTCCGAAGCTTGCAAGGGAGTTAGCGAAATGAGGGAGTTCACCATTGTTGGATTCTGGACGGACACATTGCAGCGATTCTGCGCGTTTCTCGAAGGAATCGATCCCGACGAAGTCGAGAAACAGTGTATCCGAGAATATCCAGAGCTAACTATTTGCGCCGTCTTTGCGGGCAAGCAGGTTCCATTAGATATAACAGATCTACATGCATCCGATCTTGACGACTTCTTGCTTCAGTCCGACACGACACGATGATGAACACATCTCCTGGCAGCTTTACGGTCTCAGGTTTATATTCAAATGAGGAAATCTACAAGACTCTGGGCGTTGGGAATACGGGCGGAGTGCGAGTTCGGCTTGGGCCGTCTGGCAATGTTGAGCGAGTGGTAGTCTTCACTTCGTTCCCAACGGCGCGTCAACTTGTGGAGAATCCATACCATGATCGCCTGGAAGGCGACGTGCTGATTTACACGGGTGCAGGCAGATCTGGCGACCAATCCGTTTCCGGCCCAAATGCGCGAATCACGCAGCAGCAGGATGAGTGCTTTCCCATCTATGGCTTCATGCAGATCGGGAGTCGCCGCAACACTGCCATTGGAAGCAAGCGATGGTCGTTCCTGGGATTGATTGAATACCTACGTTGCTATCGCGAACGACAAGTCGACTCCGACGGGATGCAGCGAAACGTCTGGATTTTTGAACTGCGAGTGCACTCCGATCCGGCGGACGTCCAAGTCGCTGCAGATCAAGTGATTTCTCGGGAATTGTTGAACGCCAGGCGAACTGAAATAAACGGCACCGATCGCGAAGTGGTTCCGATATCAGAGTCTGACGGAATATCGCAACGTCACTTGAGCCTTCTGGAGCCGATACGCAGGCGGCTTCTTGGGTACGATCCACGGCAGTTTGAACATGTGGTTCAAGACCTGCTCAGGCAATCTGGTTTCGATCAAGTCGAAGTGACGAAGTATAGTCAGGACGGGGGAATCGATGTCAACGCGAAGCCTGGAAAGTTCGCCTGGCCGCTTCGTCAACTATTAGTCCAGCTTCAGGCAAAACGCTGGTTACATACTGTTGGCCGAAAGGAAGTGGCCGAACTGCGTGGCAGTCTGAAGCCGCATGCTGCTGGATGTATCATTACGACCAGCCGTTTTTCGCGAGCCGCGATCGTAGAATCGACCGATGCCGGAAAGGTGCCGATCACATTGATCGACGGATATGAACTCGCCGGTATTGTCACATCGCTTAATCTGAATCTCGCGTAAATTGCGAACCTGCTGGCTAAGAAAGTCTGTCGTGTGCTCAGTCTTCAGCGAAGATAAAAGCACCCGAATGACTTGCTACTTCTTCGCCACCGGCACGAGCTTCCAGGCGTCGGGTTCCATGTTGTTTCCGCCGATCATCCAGATGCCGCCGTCGTAGGTGTAGATGCCGGCCGCGTGCCGCGGCTTCCATGGCGTG
>JADZEF010000271.1 GCA_020850695.1 Planctomycetaceae bacterium
CCCGCATGAGCCAGAAGCCAGAACGTCGCCAGCAGCGTGCCCGTCAGCGCTCCCGCGGTGTTCGCGGCGTAGGCGAAGAACACCCATCGGTCGCGTGACGTCGCGGAAGTTGAGGTGAGCGCTGTCATGAGCGGCAAAGTTGCCCCAAGCGCCATTGTGGCCGGAAGCAAGATCAGCACCGAGAAGCCTGTCCGCATCGCGGTCTGGACAATCGGTGATGGACTCTGGAACCAATCGGCTGCCGCATGACTCCGGAGCAGCGCGAGCAGCCAAGGAACAATCCAGGCCCAGAGTCCGACGGCGAACTCGGCGATTGCATAACCTCTCAGCGCCGAGACTCGACGTCGCCAACGCTCGCCGAGTTCGTACCCAAGTGCCATGCCCCCCATATAAGTCGCAAGCACAACGGCTGCGGCGTCCGCGGTCTGTCCAAGAACCAGACCGATCTGCCGCGTCCACGACACCTCGTAGACGAGTCCGGAAACTCCGGAGGCGAAGAAGATCAGGATCGCGAGAGTTCTTCGCATGGAAGACGATGACCAAAGAAGCAACGACAGATCAACAGACAGTACCGATCATCGAGTGGAGGTCGAAGGGAAGCTCTTCAGAACACCGCGCCGTCTCAAACGGCCTTGCTCGTGCTGTCCTGATAAGCCAGCAATCGCAGCGCATTGAACACCACCAACAGTGTCGAGCCTTCATGGAACAGGACGGCCACACCCATTCGGAGCCCGAACAAGGTGGCTGGAACGAGCAGCGCCACAACTCCCAAACTGAACCACAGGTTCTGACGGATGACGCGGCTCGTCCGCCGGCTGAGCCCGACTGCGAATGGCAAATGACGGAGATCGTCGGACATCAACGCGACATCTGCCGTCTCCAGGGCGACATCCGAACCGGCCGCACCCATGGCGATGCCCACCGTCGCGCTCGCCAGCGCCGGGGCGTCGTTGACGCCATCGCCAACCATCGCGACTCCCCCGCCCCGGCTCAGGTCGCGGATGCGAGTCACTTTGTCGTCTGGCATCAGGTCCCCGAGGGCTTCCGTCAGTCCTACGTCCCGTGCGATGGCCTCGACCACAGCTTGATTGTCGCCCGAGAGCATGATCATCCTTCGGACGCCCAACATCCGTAACCGCTCGATGACGTCCTTCGCGGCCAGCCGCGGCGGGTCCATCACGCCAAGTACGCCCAGATCGCGGGTTCCCTTTCGAACGATCATCGTGGTTCGTCCACGTCCGCTGAGTTCTTCCGCCGCGCGCCGCACTCCCTCCGTCAACAGGGGACTTGCGTCGTCGAAGAAGCCCTTCTTTCCGATGAGAACCGCATCCCCGTTGAGACTCGCACGCACGCCGCGCCCCACGATCGCCTGAACTTCTCGCGCTTCCAGTGAGGTGTCTCGCCCCAGCCGCTCCCTCCCCCCGCGAACGATGGCCGCCGCAAGCGGGTGATCGCTCAAGGTCTCAACTGCCATCGCCACGTCCAACAACTCTCGCTCGTCGACACCTTCCGCGGGAACGACGTCGGTCAATCGCGGTTTCCCTTCCGTCAGCGTGCCCGTCTTGTCGAACGCGATGGCATCGACACGGCCGAGATTCTCCAGCGGTCCGCCCCCTTTCACTAACACGCCACCGCGGGCGGCGCGGGCGATCGCACTGAGGACTGCGCTCGGAGTCGCGATCGCCAAGGCACATGGGCTGGCCGCCACGAGCACAGCCATCGCCCGATAGAACGACGCGCTGAACGGTTCGTCGAGCACCACCCACGCGAATAGCAACAGGAACGCGACGCCGAGGGTAGCGGGAGCGAAAGCTCGCTCGAACCGGTCGGTGAAGCGTTGCGTCGGAGACTTTTGCGTCTCCGCTTCACTGACCATGCGAACGACCCGGGCCAGAGTCGAATCGCCGGCGGCCTTGGTGACCTGGACTTCCAGCGCACCACTTCCGTTGATCGTCCCTGCAAACACGCGATATTGCGGTTCGAGACGATCGAAATCCCGTGCAGCGACGTCACGATCGGTCACCGCCTGTTTGTCGACGGGAACGCTCTCGCCGGTGATGGGGGCCTGGTTCACCGAACTCGACCCGACGACCACGAATCCATCGGCCGGCAGGCGTTCATTGGGTTTCACCACAACGATGTCGCCGGCGCGGAGTTGCTCGATAGAGACTTCCTCAGTTGACCCGTTCCGCCGGACGAGCGCCGTTTGCGGAGCGAGTTCGGCGAGTGACTCAATCGCTCGCTTGGCGCGGCCCATCGCCGAGTGCTCCAGGGCGTGCCCCAGGCTGAACAAGAACAGCAGGAGCGCTCCTTCGAACCATTCCCCCAGCGCGGCCGCACCGATGGCCGCCACCAGCATCAACAGGTCAATCTCGAAGCGGGCGGCACGAAGCTTCTCGATCGCCTCGCGGACGGTGAAGAAACCGCCGAACAGGAAGGCGGTGATGTAGAAGCCGGTCGGGATGGTCGTGCCGGCCGCTCCCCAGGCTTCAAGCGCCCATCCGCTCAAGAGAAGGACGCAGCACGCGATCGAGAAGCCGAGCTCGGTCTTTTCCCCGAACAGTCCGCCGTGAGAGTGCTTGTGCTCCTGATCTCCATCATGGTCATGATCGTGGCCCGCGTGGGATGTCCCTCTGTGTTCCGCTCCGCTCTCGGTCAGAGTCTTCCCCGACGCGACCGGACTTCGTTCTTCGAGTGGGGAGAGGTCGAGTCCTTTGAGCCCGGCTTCGACTGTCGCCTTGTTGGTCACGCGGCGATCGAACTCCAGTCGAAGCATCCCCGCAGGGGAGACCGCGGCCTCCACGACACCCGCCAACCGCGCAACCTGTAACTCAATCGTACGCGCGTGGCCGGCTGCCATCGGCGGCAGCGACAGGACAATGTGACCGTATCGCTCGTCGATCTCGGCACCGAGTTGCCGCACGAGTGCTCGGACCTCGGGAAGTGCGATGCGGTCCGGGTCGTAGTGAATGCAGATTTCGGTATTCGCACGATCCTGTGGATCCGGAAGGTGGACAAGAACAATCCCGGGACGTTCCCGCAAAACCTGAGACAACCGCTCGACGCAGCGGTCGCGGGCATCGGGAAGATTCGGGAGGACGACGGCGAGTTCGATTCGGGTCTTGTCAGCCATCGGTGAACTCCAGAATGACGAGCGTCAGGTCATCCGACAGGGTATGGGCCTGGCGATGCTGTTCGAGGTCCTGCTCGATGTGGTGGATCGATGCCGCAAGGTTCAAACCGCGCGTGGCGGACAGCGAGGCTTCCAATCGCTCGCGACCGAAGAGCTGGTTGTGGGGGCTGCGCATCTCGGTCGCTCCGTCTGTCGACAGGAGCAGACGGTCGCCGGCCCGGACGTCGACCCGGTCGGTGGTCCATGTCTGATCGGGATCAATTCCAAGGAACACGCCTGTGGCGGCGAGCCGCGTGACACCAGTCGCGGCGAGCAGCAGCCCCGGTTCATGCCCGGCGTTCGCGTACTCAAGACACTTGCTTCGCGAGTCCCACCTCAGCAGCAGCAACGATGCGAAATCGCCGGGAAGGCAGCACTCGGAGAATTGCCGGTTCATCTCGTCCAGTGCCGTGGAGAGGTCCTTCGCCCGCAGCACGGAGTTCCGGAAAATCATCTTGAGCATCGCTGCCCCCAGTGCCGCGGGGATGCCGTGCCCAGTCACATCGGCGAGGCAGACCATCCAGCGTCCCTCGCCCACTTCCACGGCATCGCAATAGTCCCCGGTGACCCCGTCCGCGGGACGATAGCGAAGGGCAAGTTCGATTCCCGGAATCTCGATGCGATCGGGGAGCAGATGACGTTGGATGCTTCGAGCCTTCTCGATCTGCTTGCGGCGTGATTCTTCCGTGGCGGCGAGAGTTTCCCCCATGGCGTTGAAGGCGGTCGCAAGCCGTTCCAACTCACTGCTGGAAAAGGCGTCGGCGCGGACGCTGTAGTCTCCTCGGTGAAATCGCTCCACCAGTCCGGCGAGATGCTTCAGCGGCCTGGCCACCTGCCGCATGACGACGTAACTGATAACGGCCGCCGAGATGACCCCTAGCACCATCAGTCCGAGGATTTCACGGACGAACTCGGCTCGAACCGAACGCCGCACGGGTGAGAACGGCTCGCCCACAAAGACCGCAAGGTTCGAGCCGCGGTGCGCCCCCACGATCAATCGCTGGTCGCTGTCGCGTGTTTTTCCTTGGAGTAGGCGGAGCAGTTCGGAAGCCTGCGCCGGCTTCGAAGTGACGCTGGCATCCCCGACCTGGACGACGATTTCGTGTTCCACCGAGTGCGAACCGCTCATCGTCGATGCGATTGCGGAGATATACTGCTGGACCTCTGCCAAACCATGGCTGTGGTAGAGATGCAGAACGGCTCCATGCACGGCAGTCGCGTTGTCTTCGAGCCCGGCCTGCCGGTCTCGAATGACATCGAACATCTCGCGGCGATAGTCCAGCACGAGGAGCGCCAGGAGGAGTACGCCGATCGTGCCGTTGACAGCCAGCAGCAGTTGCCACCGTACTGAGCGCAGAACGGACTCCTGCGGCGCGGTCGAGTTGGCCGGCGAGTCGATGCTTGCGGGGGCGTGCGGGTCGGGTCGGGAAGACAAAATCATCGGCTCTCAGGAGGCGGGAGAAGATTGCTCGGAATGAGTGTGAAGGGAAGTCACCCGCCGTGAGGGTTGAGGACGTCGCGCAGTGAAAGCACGGCGGTCGCCAGAGCAGGGAGCAACAACCAGGCGGTGGACCGAAGCAGTTCCAGACGAAACGAGTCCGTCCGAAGCCCACTCGACGATTCATCCCGCACATAACCGCTCCACCGAGGCCACCACCGTGGGACATCACGGCAGTAGTCACGATAGGGCTCGCCCAAACGACGCTGCAGCTTGCGTTCTTCGGCCGGAACGACGCCCCAGGCGTAGATCAGCAGGGGAATCATCAACCCGAGCAGGATGTAGAGGCTCTCGTAGAAGAAGGGCTGAGACATAGCGATGAGCAGCGTCCCGACGTAGAGCGGGTTGCGGCAAAGCGAGTATGGACCGACACGCACCACTTGCCGGGTTTTTGCGCCCCCGAGGGCCGAGGTCGCCCAGAGCCGGACGGCAATTCCGGCCATCAATAGGATCCAACCCGCATCGCGGAGGAAATGATGGGCTTCGTGCGAGAACTCGGGCACCGTTTCGAGGAACGTCGTCGCGGCCACGGCCGCAATGATCGACACAGCTGACAGAGGGACTCGCCATTGATAGATGGGAGAGTTCTTCAGTGTCGGGAGTTGGCCGCCGGTGTCACCAGGAGGCGCTTCGTCATTGTTCAGAGCGCCCACCATCAGATTCCACCGCTGCTGGAGTTCTTCCGCGGCGGATGAGTGTTTGATTTCCATGAGATTCCGTGAGGATCGAGCCAAATTTGATTTGAGGGCGTGGACTGGACGGGAAGAGGTTGCCGCCAACCGAAGGAGGAGATTGCGCGGCGCACTGCCGTCCTGTGAACGGTGCGTTGCGTCGTACCACCTGCGCGCTGCAGCGTCAGCCGGAGGAAGCTCGGGCGACCAATTCCGCGGGTTCTGTACAGCGTCCGGTTCGTACCGGCACAGCCGCACCGAGACGCGAGACGGTTTGAACTTCGAGGTCCCGCGGTGCAGGCGATGCACGTGTCGCAGCGGCGCAGAGCCAGCTGCGCGAGCAGAGTCGCCACGGATCCACCGGCCGGCAGCTTGGTCGCTGAGATCCGTTGACCATGCGCAGAGTAAGCCGCGCCGCTTACGGGGCAGCTAGATCAGCCACACGCCCGTCATTTCGCGACTGGGACGCATCTCACGCGTGGCATCACTCAGGGCTCGATCCCTACTGACGAGAGCCAAGCAATCCACAGCGGTCAGCGGGGCCTTGAGTGCCGCCATGTCGACGAAGCCGAAAACGCTGTCGATGGGCGGGGCGCAGACGCGGACGACCGGGAGAAACTGGCAACCGCTTTCCTGACAACGGCCGCCGTGACGGCAGGGACGCTGCTTTCCGCCGTCTCCGTGCGAAGATTGACGCGACTCACACGTCTCGTTGGAAGCATGCTTGTGACGACAGGTCGAAGCCGATTGCAGCTCCGAACCGCAGGAATCGACAGTGCAACGGTCCCGGCGGTGGCTCGGACAGCAACCCACCAGCGCATGCATCAGCAGGGCGATGACCGTCAATAGGGCAAAGACATTGCGAAGCATGGACGCACCCGCGGAGCGAAAGCCAGGAACGGGCGAAGGATGGCAAATCATTTCGAAGCGGTCAAGCAACGGAACCGCGGCCTCGGGGAAGGCCAGCAATGACGCCGAAGCCCACTGTCTCAGTCGCGACCGCACCGCGGTAAGTCATCTTGCGGCTGTCCAGCTTCTGACCGTGAACCCGATGACCTCAATACGGTGCGTAACCGTAGGCGGGAACGTAGTAGGGCACTACCTGGTACGTCGTCACGTAGGGAGTTGCGTAATAGCCACCGTGGAAGTGCCGATGGAAGACGTTGTGTCCATAGGCATGATGACCGTGGTGATGTCCATACCCACCGGAGTGGATGTGCCCGTGCCAACCGTGTCCCCCATGCCCATGACCACCACCATACCCGTGACCGCCGTGGGCGTGGCCGGAGTGCCCGTGCCCATGATGACCATGCTGAGCCCATGCCATGTCCGAGCCATTCCGTCCCGCCAGCGAACCAAGAACTGCCACCACGAGAACCAGGCGGATCGAGCGAGTCATGAAGGCCTCCATCGCGGCTGCGGGTCAATCGGGGAGGCGAACTCTAACGATTTCTTGATTTTGGGGGAGGTGGATTTTCATCGGTCCAAGACGATCGCGTGTACGGGACGGTGGCCGTTGATGAAACGGAAATCGTTCAAGACTTCACGATCATCGGAGCTTTGCGATCGGTATTCCACGGCATCTTGGAGACGGTGAGCGCGTGGATTGAGGCGGCGTTCAAAACGTGAATCCCCGCAGCGACATCCGAAGTGCCGCTGCAGGGATTGAAAGGGTTGTTCAAGGGGCTGGCAGCACGTCAGTGATCGTGTCGCGTCTCGAACTCGTTCTCACGCAACCAACCCTGGAGCCGATGCGCGGCCGCATCCGTCGGGGTGGTCATCGAACGCCAGCGCGGACAGCGGTACTGGACGTCGATGTGCCCCGCGTGGCCGTCCTGGCGGGTCTCGCACCCGAGTCGCCGCAGACTCTGTTCGAAGGAATCGGCTTCACGAGCACTGTCGAAGTGCGCGGTTTTCCAGCTCATCAATCGGAATTGAACGACCTCGCCCTGCTGGGCCTGGGCGGGGGTTCCCTGAACGAACATCGCTCCGACCGCGAGCGTCAATGCAGCAACCAGAGATCGCAGTGAGACTGTCATGGAATGGCTCCAGAGCTATTGCAACTGTTTGAGAAGAATTGAGACGTTCAGAGCGAGCGGCGGAGAC
>JADZEF010000272.1 GCA_020850695.1 Planctomycetaceae bacterium
CTGTCGCGGAGACGAGGGAAATCCGAAGGTCGAAAGCCAAATGTCTAAGGAAAGTACAAACTTCAAAATCTCAAAAAGGCTGCGATCGAGTCCTTTGGATTTTTGGACCTTTTGACATTTCCTACGACATTTGACTTTCGGATTTCGACGTTCGACTCTCCCGGATTCTACGCCGCCCGCTTCAGCGAGCCAGCATAGATCGCCGCATCCAGGATGTTCGAAAACTTGTGCGTCTTCTCGCCGGGCGACTTGCGGTACGACCGCGAGGCCCGCTTCTCACACGGCCGCCGCCACCAGTACGCGGCCGATTCGGTCCAGTTCGCCGGCGACAGCATCCGCTGCCGCTGCACCAGGCTCAGGTCCTTCTCGACCCGCACCATGTCTTCCGCCGCCCCCGCCACGTTGCGGTCGGCGTACATCTTCAGTTCGTCAATCATCGTCTCGCGGAAGCGGACAGGGTCGATGCCGAAGCTCTTCGGAATGTTCAGTTCGCGGCGGGCGATCTCCATCGTGTCAAAGAGCACATTCACCACGGTAAGGATGTTGGGATACGGCGTGTTGGCCAGCGTCCCCATCCACTCCGAGTGCTCTTCCATGAACTGTCGCAGGATCCCCTGGTCGCGACGCGAACCGGGGCCGTACGACTGCATGTTCTCGCCCCAGATGGCGAGCGGTCCGGTGCGGACGCCGTTCTTGCTGAGGGCCAGCAGGCGGCAGCCCACGGCATAGTCCGGCGCCCAGATGCCGAACAGCCGCCCCGACTTCTGGCGGATGGCGTCGAGCATGCGGCGATGGACGGCCGAGTTGAGGAGCTTCGGCATGTTGCCGTCGAGCCGCCAGAAGGCGAGCCGCAGGCTCCGCTCAAGGTCCATCCGGCGGAAGTCGTCCTTCAGTTGGGCCGGCAGGCGGATGGTGCTCCCTTTGTCTTCCGACACCCCGTCGTCGTAGACGTAGGTGAAGCACTCGAACTGGATGAAGTCGGGATCGTTCGCCGCCGCCACGATGCGGTCGAGCCGCTCGAGGCAGTTCGGCATGAGGGCATCGTCATCGCACAGGACGAGGATGCGGTCTCCCTTGGCATGGCCGAGGGCGAACTCCCAGTGGCGGGACATCGCCATCGGCTCGTGCGGGCGGATGACGCGACACCGGTCGGTCTTGTGTTCCTGGATGACGCGCTGCGTGTGGTCGGTCGAGCAGTTGTCGCTGATGATGATCTCGTAATCATCGAACGACTGCCGCGTGGCGGACCGAATGGCACAGGCGAGCTTATCGGCCCGGTTCCGCGTCGGCATCACGATCGAGAATTTCATCGCTCGCTCCTTCGGTATTGACACCGGCTTCGTCTCTGCCCCGAGCCCCACCGGGCTTGCCCCGGTGGTGAAATGACTGGTCAGCTACCGGTCTTGAGTTTCGACGTCCTGAGATCAATTGCAGAGATATTCACCACGGAGTCGAGAATGAGGCCTTCGCCGCACTCTCAATGATGAAAATGGCATCACCTGTGCATGGCTTGGGGGCGTGACGCCTATTTTCGGAACAGACACAGAGGCACGGAGAAAGGCAGTCAGACCAGAACCAAAGGCACGAACCACGGAAAGGACGGAAGGTACGGAAAAAGACGAGAAGCAGAAATCAGATTCGTGCAGGGCGGAGTGGGCGGCTCGATCGGATAAGGCTCTTGCCTTCTTCCGTACATTCCGTCCCTTCCGTGGTTCCTGTCTTCTGCCTTTCTCCGTGACTCCGTGTCTCCGTGGTAAAAAAAATGCCTTCTCCCATCGTTGGACTCAATCACTCAACTCACGCCGCACCCCGCGACGATCGAACGCGTTGATATTCCTTCACCAGGCTGGGAAGCATCGCTTCCACCGCTTGCGGCTGGAAGCCGAACTCCTCAGCCACTCGCTCGATGCGAATTGGCGGGAATGTGATATTCGGAGCACCGGCCCGGACGGTCGCCCGGGCTCCGGTGGTTTGTTCGAGGACGTTGACGATCTGCTGATTGGTCGTCTGGCGCCCCGAAGCGATGTTGTAGACGGGATAACGTCCCTCGGGTCCGAGCCGCAACAAGATCGACGCGACGTCCTCAACTGAAATGTAGTCCTTCGCCGAGTCGAGCGCGAGACCGAGTTCGACTGACCCTCGGGTCACGCAGTCGCGAAGCACGCTCATCAGGAAGTTGTCGCTGTCGAAGTCGGGGCCGACGACGTTCGACAGCCGCGCGACCTTCACCCGCGCGCCGTGTGTGAGGGCGATACTTTCCCCCATCAGCTTCGACAGGTTGTAAAGGTCGCTGAAGTCGGTCGGCAGGACGGAAATCGGCGTCGTTTCGTCAACCGGTCCCGCACCGCACCGGGCGTAGACGCGGGTCGACGACAGATACACCAGCGAATCAAACGTCGACCCGGTGAGGATCTCCTGCAGCCGCGTGACGTGAGCGGTGATGGTGTCGTGCGGACGCTTGCGAAAGTCGGCCGTGATGCCGATTGCATACACGACATGCCCGAGGTCGCGACCCTTTAAACATTCATTGCGTGCGGGACAGTCGACGACGTGGTCAAGCTGGCGTGCAAGCGTTGCGACGTGCGAGCCGATGAAGCCGGTCGATCCGAGAATGGTGTACTTCATGTCCGCTCTCCGATCTTCTTGATCGGGTTGCCCGCGTAGATGCCGTACTCTTCGAGTTGCCCGCGGACGAGCGAGCAGGCGCCGATGACGACGCCGCGCGGAATCCGCGCCCCATCGAGGATCACGCACCCGGCGCCGATCCAGACGTCGTCGCCGACGACGATTCCCCCTTTTCCGGGAAGAAACCGCTGCTCGATGATCGTCCGGCCGCGTTCTCGGCAGGCGTGGTTCACCGGGGCGAACGTGCAGTTGGCGGCGACCAGGACGTCGTTCCCCATCGTCAGGCCGTTGCCCGTGTAGATAACGGTCCCGGAGTTAATGTAGCAGCCCTTGCCGATGACGACGTCCGCGGTGCCACCCGCACACTTCACGCGGACGAAGGAGTCGATCTGCGAGCCCGGTCCGACGAGGATGCGCGTCCCCCGCGTCGACTGATCGATGTCAGCCAACGGAGAAATCTTCGCACTCGGATCGGCAACCAGCATGATCTCTCGGTCCGTAGGACAGGCTTCCAGCCTGTCAGGCATTTATCTCGCGTAATCCGGCCACGCTGAATCCTTCGCCGCAATGATGCGTGACTCGCAATGCGGCCAGCGGATGTCAAAGGCTGGGTCGTCCCAGCGAACACCCGTCTGGAGGTCGCCGTAGTAAAACTCGCTCATCTGATAGAAGACTTCGGACTCTTCGGTAAGCGTCTGGAACCCGTGAGCGACCCCCTCGGGTATGTACAACATCCGGTGGTTGTCGCCCGTCAGGTCGACTCCAAACCATTTCAGGTAGCTCGGAGAATCTTTTCGCAAATCGAGGATGACGTCGTGGATCGCTCCCTTCGTCACCCGGACCAGCTTGGCCTCACCGTGCGGGGCGCGCTGAAAGTGCATCCCGCGAAGCGTTCCCGATTTGTTATTGAACGAAATGTTGCACTGAACCAGCCGCGGATTGAGGCCGTGTTCCTCGAACTCCCGCACGCACCAGCTCCGGGCGAACCATCCCCGCTCATCGGTCCGGCGCTCCGGTTCGACGATCCAGGCGCCGTTGATCGGGGTTGGAACGTAGTTCACGACCGCATCCAAGTAATCCGTCGCAATTCGGTGTTATTCAGTATTCGCTGTCGATCATTTCAATCTCTGTGCCCCAGAGGGGCAGAGGTGAATAGCCGGGGGCAACGCCCCCGGTAAAAGATTTCAGACAGGATGAGAAGCCACGAAGGGGCGATGGTGGCGTTCGAAGAGACCTTCGCCCCGTTGGGGCTTGAAGACGATTCTTATGGATTCCTTACCGGGGGCGTTGCCCCCGGCTATTCACCCTTGCCCCTCTGGGGCACAGAGTCCTTTCCCACGAATGACGCGCCTTACGCAGGTCGTCGTTCTCGCTACTCCTGTTACGCCACGCGCACGTGCGGGATCGGGATGATGAACTTGCCTCCCTGGTCGCGGTACTTCTTCTGTTGCGAGAGGATCTCTTCGGCGAAGTTCCACGTCAGGAGCAGGCAGTAGTCGGGGCGGTCGTACTCGAGCCGTGACGGATCGTAGATCCGCAGCCGCGTCCCGGGCGTGTACCGTCCCTGCTTCACCGCACTCCGGTCAACGACGTAGTCGAGCAGCCGCCCGTCGATGCGGAAGAAGTTCATCAGCGTCGAGCCCTTGGCCGACGCCCCATACACCGCAATCCTTTTCCCTTCGCTCTTCAGCTGCGTGAGGAACTCCACCAGCTTGTCGCGCAGGTCGATCACCCGCTGGCCGAAGTCGGCGTACGTGGCGGGCTTCAGGGCCCACGTCGCTTCCTGGGCCAGCAGCGACTTCACCGCATCGGAGATCGTCTCGGCCCCGGCCAGGCAGGCGAAGATCCGCAGCGAACCACCGTGAATGGGCAGGCGTTCGACATCGAAGATCTCCAGCCCGTGACGGCGGAAGAGCTTGTCCAAAGCCGTCAGCGAGAAGTAGCAGAGGTGCTCGTGATAGATCGTGTCGAACTCGACATGATCCAGGAGGTCCTTGAGGTACGGAGCCTCGACGACCACGATCCCCCGTGGCTTCAGCATCGTCTGGAAGCCCGCCACGACGCCGTTGAGGTCCGGCACGTGAGCCAGCACGTTGTTCGCATGAATGACATCGGCCCGCTCGCCCGCAGCGGCCAGCTGGCTGGCGATGTCGCGGCCGAAGAACTCCGCAATCGTGCGGACGCCGCGCTTCTCGACGGCCACTTTCGCAATATTCAGCGCCGGCTCGATCCCCAGCACCGGGACGTCCTGCTTGTGATACCACTGGAGCAGGTAGCCGTCGTTGCTGGCGATTTCCGCCACGAGGCTGTTCGGCCCGAGCTTTCGTTTCTCGATGAGCCGCTCGGCGATGTTCCGGGCGTGGGCGACCATCGTGTCGCTGTACGACGAGAAGTACGCGTACTCGCGGAACATGCTTTCCGGCGGCACCGTCTCGGTGATCTGCGCGAGCGAGCACTCCGGACACCAGACGAGCTCGAGCGGCCACGTCGGTTCCGGTTCTGCCAGCTCCTCCTCGCGCAGCAGCGAGTTCGCCAGCGGCGTGCTGCCGAGAGAGAGAATCTCTTTCAGGCCGCCCGCACCGCAGCTGCGGCAGGGGAGGTCGGAGCGTTCGAGGCCGGCTGATGGAATCGGGTGTACCATGCGATTGTCCTGCGCAGGCCTTCTTCGAGGGTGAACAACGGCTGCCAGCCCAGCGTGGTCCGGGCTTTCTCGGCACTCAGGACCTGGTGCGGGATCTCGTGACACGCTTCGCCCAGGATCTGCGGCTCCAGCGTGCTTCCCATCACCGCACGGATGCGATCGACGATGTCGACCACCGACAGCGGGATCTCGGTCGAGAGGTTGTAGGCCTCGCCGGCGAGGGCCGGGTTCTTCGCCAGCTGCTCGGCGAGGAACATGTAGGCCGCCGCCCCGTCTTCGACGTAGAAGTAATCGCGGACGAACGTCCCGTCGGAGCGGATGATCGGCCGCTGACCGCGGAGAATCGAGCGGACCGTCCCCGGGATGATGCGGTTCCAGTTGAGGTCGCCGCCGCCGTAGAAGTTCCCGCACCGCGTGATGATCACCGGCAGCTTGTACGTCGTCGCGTACGTCTGGGCGATGAGGTCGCTGCACGACTTGCTGACGTCGTACGGGTGCTGGCCGTTGAGCGGAGTGTCTTCGCAGTACGGCAGCTGCTTTGCTTCGCCGTACGCCTTGTCCGACGACGCGACGATGATCTGCTTGACGGTCGGCGAGCGGCGGCAGGCTTCGAGAAGCTTCCACGTCCCGCCGATGTTGGCTTCGAACGTCGAGACCGGGTTGCGGTTGGCGATGCCGACGATCGTCTGCGCCCCGAGGTGCATGACGGTGTTGACTTCGAACTCGCCGAGGGCCCGCTCAAGCGTCTCCTGGTCGCACAGGTCGCCGCGCACCACGGACACTTTGTCGAGCAGCCCGCTGGTGAAGAGTTCAGACTTGGGCACCCAGTCGCGGACGAGGCACACGACGTCGGCCTGCGCTTCGAGCAGGCGACGGACGAGCCATCCGCCGACGAGTCCGGTGGCCCCGGTCACGAAGACGCGGCGATCGCGCCAGAATTCGATGTTCGCAACGGTCATGTCGTCCTTCCCTGGAGCGATCGACTCAGACTTTGATTCCGAAAGGCAGTTTTTCACCACGGAGTCGAGAATGAGGCCTTCGCCGCACTCTCAATGATGAAAATGGCATCACCTGTGCATGGCTTGGGGCGTGACGCCTATTTTCGGAACAGACACAGAGGCACGGAGAAATGCAGGAAGACGAGCAGTACAGAGAGAGCCGAAGACTTGTGCTTCTCTCTGCTTGTTTTTTCTCTGCTCCCTCTGCTTGCTCCTGTTAAATGTCTTTCTGATTCTTCGAATGCGCATCCGGGTCGATGCGGTGTCTCGTCAGACTCGAACAAAGGCAAAGGCATTCAACAGGAGCAAGCAGAGGGAGCAGAGGAAAGGCATCAGCAGAGAAAGAGGAGCATCTTGATTCCTCTGCCTGTCTCCGTGTCTCTGTGTCTGTTCCGAAAATAGGCGTCACGCCCCAAGCCATGCACAGGTGATGCCATTTTCATCATTGAGAGTGCGGCGAAGGCCTCATTCTCGACTCCGTGGTGAATCAATGCCTTTGATGCTTCCTCAGCAACCTCTTCTTCGAATGAACGTTCAAGCCGCCTTTCGCGATTCGAGCTTCACTGAGACCGGGCTGTCCCAGACGCGCCACGGGGCGGTCCCTTCGGCCCAGAGCTTTTCGAGGTAGTTCTTCTCTCGAATGGTATCCATGCACTGCCAGAAGTCCGGGTGGCACCACGCCGCCAGCTCGCCCTCGCGAGAAAGCCGCTGGAGCAGATCGACTTCCAGCACGCACTCGTCGCCCGTCAGGTATTCGAAGATCCCCGGCTCGAGCACCATGAACCCGCCGTTGATCCACCCTTCGCCCGAGAGGGGCTTTTCGGTGAACTCTTCGACGCTGCCGTCCTTGATGACCAGGCCGCCGAAGCGGGCCGGCGGACGCACCGCCGTCACCGTCGCCAGCTTGCCGTGCGAGCGGTGGAAATCCAGGAGGGCCTGGAGATCGACGTTGCTGACGCCGTCCCCGTAGGTGAGCATGAACGTCGAATCGAACAGGTGCCGGCGCAGACGCTGCACGCGGCCGCCGGTCATCGTTTTCGCGCCGGTGTCGACGAGGTTGACCCGCCACCGCTCGTGTTCGACGTCGCTCCGCTGCACGCTGCGGCGGGCGAAGTCGATCGTCAGGTTCCCGCTGTGGTTATAGCAGTCGAGGAAGTAGCCCTTGATGAAGTCGCCGAGATACCCGAGGGCGACGTAGAAGTCGTCGAACCCGTAGTGGGCATAGTGCTTCATGATGTGCAGGAGAATCGGCTTGCCGCCGATCTCGACCATCGGCTTGGGCCGCGCGACGGTCTCTTCCTGCAGCCGGGTTCCCATGCCGCCGGCGAGAATCACAACTTTCATAAGGGGCTCCGGGCATCCTTGCAGGAGCAATCGATCGGTGCGGGGCGTTCGCTCCGCTCTCTCAAGCCGGGGACTCTAGTGCCCCCCGGCAAACGCGGCAAGACGAGTCTTGCAACTTTTGCAAAAGGTTCGCACCCCGGCTGCGGCTATGAGCAGCCGGGGTGCCGAAGCAGGAGACGACCTATCAAACAACCGCTTCGCAATCCACGAACGCACACGACGTTTGTACGGCACCCAGGGTGCTGAAGCCCGCACCCTGGGTGCGAACGGCGCGGGTGCGAGTTCGCCGTTTCGCCGTTCGAGACTGATCGTCACGATCGCTGGCAAACCTTGCGGGTTTTTCCTTCTTTACGGTCACTCACGGTGGCCGTCTGGGAAGGTTGGGGGAAATGTTCTGCGAATTCTGGTCCGTGCGAGCGGATTTTGTGGGTCATACCGGGCAGCGATGTCGATGCGAAGAGCGAGGCTCTGTCATGCGTCCTCTCTGGAAATGGCACATCCTGGCGGCGGGACTGGCGATCGCGGCTTCGGGCTGCTGGTCGCATATCGACGCGTTGCCCTGGATGGACATTCCTCCCTACCGCGATCCGCCGCCGGGGTTCTCCAGCACGTATCACCGCTACCTCTACGGTCCGCGGTTTCGGCGGGTGTCTCCTGAAGCGGTCGGCCCGATGGATTCCGCACAGCGGGGAACTCCGCGGACGGCAGAGCAGGGGGGAGTGCGTCAGCTCCAGCACACCGCCCCCGCGCGTTCGCCCGCGAACGTTGCCCCTCAACCGCCAGGGGTTGCGTCCGAAGCGGAAGCCTCGGAAAAGAAAGAGAAGGAACAATCCGCCGAGCCGGTGAAGCGTGCCCCGTTCCGAGCGACCTACGACTTCCTCATGCGTCCGGCCGAGCCCCTCCGTTTTTGAGTGCTCTGTCACTCCGGTGAAACCGTCGCATCGAGATTGAGGATCGTTGTGGAGACGATCGTCCAGGCCGCGAGTTCGGGTTCCGAGAGGCGAGCATCGCGCGGTGAGGCGCCCACCGCGAGCAGCTTGGCCGCTGCTCCAGGATCCGCCTCGAACTGCTTGCGGGCGGATTGAAGAAGCGACGCCAGTTCGTCCCGTTCCATCCCATCGGGCGTGCGGCCGATGGCCAATCGGAAGGCGAGCGAGATTCGGCCTTCGGCGTCCGCTGCGTCGTGCATCACCCGTTCGGCCAGCTTGCGGGCGGCTTCGATGTAGGTCGGGTCGTTCAGCAGGACGAGCGCCTGCAGGGGCGTGTTGGTCCGCGCCCGGCGAATGACGCAGGTCTCGCGGGTGGGAGCATCGAACGTGCTGAGGGCCGGCGGCGGGCAGGTCCGCTTCCAGAACGTGTACATCGACCGCCGATAGAGTCCGTCGCCGGTGTCGGGAACGTACTTGTAGCGCCGTTCGACCGAGACATCTTCCCACAGCCCTTCCGGCTGATACGGCTTCACGCTCGGCCCCCCTGCCCTCTCGACCAGCAGCCCGCTGATGGCCAGCGCGTTGTCCCGCACTCCCTCGGCCGAGAGCCGCTGCCGCGGTCCGCGCGACAGAAGCTGATTCCTGGGATCTCGCTCTCGAACATTCGCCGGCGCGTCCGACGCCTGACGATACGTCGCCGACGTGACGATCAGCCGCATCAGGTTCCGGATGTCCCACGGGAGCGTCGAAAGACCAGGGTCGCCGGTCGAGGGAGAAGCAGGGCCACGGTTCGATTCTGTCACTCGACCCCCGTCCCTCGACCCTCGCCCCTCCACAAACTCGACCGCCAGCCAATCCAGAAGCTCGGGATGCGTGGGGAGCGCTCCCGTGATGCCGAAGTCTTCACTCGTTTCGACAAGGCCGGCGCCAAACAGCATCTCCCAATAGCGATTGACGGCAACCCGTGCCGTCAGCGGATGCGAGGGAGAGACGAGCCACCGCGCCAGTCCCAGACGGTTCGCGGGGGCATCACCGGCGATCGGCGGCAGCACGGCCGGCACGCCCGGCGTCACTTCGTCGGCCGGTTGATCGTATTGCCCGCGTTTCAGCAGTCTGGTGATTCGTTTGGCGGTGTCTTCCATCACCATCACCGCTGGAACCGCCATTTCGATTGCTGTGCGCCGGGCGGGGAGCATCCCTTGCTCGGCCTTCCAGCGCTGCGAATCGGCATCGACCCGGTCGAGGTAGTACCGCTGGATCTCGGCGGTCTGCTCGGCTGAGCGTTTATCGGCGGGAATCGCAAGCAGGTCGGCCATCCGGGAGACCGCTTCCCCTTTCGCGAGCCGCCCCGCATCATCCGCGGTCAGCACCCCGGCGAAGATCTGCAGGTCGTCGAGACGACCGATGAAGGGAACCGAAGACTGCCGTTTGCCGAGATGGAACGGTTTGTCCGTCTTGAGCGTTCCGGTCAACTTGTCCGACAAGGTCTCGATCGGTTGAGGTTTTCCGTCGACGTAGATGGAAACGCCGGCGGCCTTCCGCGAGCCGTCGTACGAGACGACGAGGTGCCGCCATTCATTGAGCGGGAGCGGATCGCGCGTGATGACTTTGAGGCCGTTGTCGGGCCAGCGGTCGACGAGATGCATCGCAACCTTCGCTCCTTCGAGGATCACGTCATAGCCTCGGAACGCCGCCGCGTCGTCCATCCGCGAGAGAACGGTGATCGGAGCGGTCGAACCCGGCCGCACCCACACGGCGAACGCGAACCGATCCGCAGCGTCGAATCCGCCGATCGAGCCAAGCTCGGCATGCGTCTGCCCGTCGAATTCGAGTCCGCCCGCCATCTTTCCTTCGACGTGAGCGACCTTCCCGCGGATTGTTCCCCTGCGATCCGGGTTCACCGCATCGGCGATCGCGTCGCCGGAGGATTCGTCGAGACGGAAGTGATGGGCGGCGCCGGCCGTCGCAATCCGCTGCCGGTCCTCGACCGTGAGGCCGGCTTCCCACTTCGCGACGACGGGGCCGATCGCAGCAGACCGGTCGGCGATGAGGCGATCGAGTTCGGTCGCGCGGCGTTCGATTGCGGCGAGTTGCTCGGCCTGCTCGGGGCGCGGGGCTTTGACGAACGGCGGCGAGAAGCCTCCCTTGTTGTAGCCCACGCCGGTGTCGGGGAGCTGATTGAAGTAGGCGAACAGGCGGTAGAACTCGCGCTGCGTGATCGGGTCGTACTTGTGGTCGTGGCAGCGGGCGCACTGCATCGAGAGGCCGAGGAACACCGTCGACGTCGTGTGGACGCGGTCGGCGACGTACTCGACGCGGTACTCTTCCTCGATGATCCCCCCTTCGGTCGTCAGGACGTGGTTGCGATTGAACGCCGTCGCAATCCGCTGGTCGAGCGTCGCGTTCGGCAGCAGGTCTCCCGCCAGTTGCTCGACGACGAACTGGTCGTACGGCATGTTTTTTCGGAAAGCGTTGATGACCCAGTCGCGCCAGGGCCACATCGTGCGTTCTTCGTCGTTGTTGTAGCCGTTCGTGTCGGCGTAGCGGGCGACGTCGAGCCACTGGGCGGCCATCCGCTCAGCATGCCGCGGCGACATGAGCAAGCGATCGACGGCGCGCTCGTAGGCGTCGGGCCGGGTGTCGGTGAGGAATGAATCCAGGTCTTCGAGCGACGGCGGGAGGCCGGTCAAGTCGAGCGTCACTCGGCGAAGCAGCGTCTCGCGCGGGGCTTCGTCACGCGGCTTGAGGCCTTCCGCTTCGAGCCGTTGCAGGACGAACCGGTCGATGGGATTGCGGACCCAGGTTGCATTGTGCGGGGAAGGAAGCGGCGCGCGACGCGGGGTGATGAAGGCCCAGTGCGGGGCGTATTCGGCCCCCTCTTCGATCCAGTCTCGCAGGAGCCGCTTCTGTGCCTCCGAGAGAGGTTTGCGGCTCGACGGCGGAGGCATCACCTCGTCCGCGTCGGTCGACGTGATGCGTGCCATGACGGCGCTGGCGTCGGGCTTTCGCGGAACGATGGCGGGAGGAGAGGTTCCGACGGGAGTCGTGGCGGCTTCGCGGCGGTCGAGACGGAGGCCCGACGCGCGGGACTTTTCGTCGGCTCCGTGACAGCTCCAGCAGTGGTTCTGAAGAATCGGCCGGATGTCGCGGGCGAAATCGATGCGGGGCTTGGCGTAGGCGGGCTCATCACTGAATGCTGATAACGCGGCGGCCAGGACAATCGTCAAAGCGGGCAGGCATCGGCATCGCCAAGACAAGCAGGGAAAGGCGATGAAGCCGCACGTGAGGTGATGTCGTCGCACACGGATCTCCACACTCGGCATGTCGGGCCTGATTCGTTAAGGCGCTTCGCCGCGACGCTGCGGATAGGTGCGTCGCGACGGATCCATCATAGTGACCGATCTTGGCAACAGGCACTCGCGAGGGGGCACCGATTCGAGCCCCACCGGACTCGCCCGGGGTAGTCCCATGACGGAATGGCCGATCGACGGACCGTCGCCGGCGAGTCATTTGACCATCGGGGTCACCGCGGCGGGGATCGGGCATGTGGAAATGGCCTACGGCATCACGCGCACCACGCCGTCAACGAGGAACTTCAGAACCGTCAACTTGATGCGGCCTTCGGCCTGCTCGAACGGAACCGCGACGGCCTCCATCGATTCGGGAGTGAGGAACTCGACCCGCTTCGCTGTGAAGTCCTTCGGCAGCGCGACGTCGGCCTGGATGCCTTCGACGGCAACATGACCTTGTTGAATTATTTCGATTCAACCGCACTGGGCCTCGCCTTACGTCGATTCTCGCGAAGCCATGCCAGGAAGAACACGATCCACAACCCGCCCGCGATGAGAACAGCACGGTTCAATTCTTTGGCTCGGCGCAGGTGAAAAGGAGTGAGGGGTGAAACGACCATGTCCGAGTAGACGTCGTCGTCGTCCGGGCCATCTGCGGTGGTCTTCTCGTTGGCTCCCGTGGACAGTACGCGGATCGATCCGTCCGCGAGAGCTTTCTCCAGATACGGTTGTCCCCAGGGATCTTTCTCCGGCAGGTCTGCTTTCGCGGATGGATTGTCCAGTGCTTTGCGGATCTGCCGGACATTCGCCCAAGCCACTTGAATTCGTGTTTCCTGCCGAGACTCCTCGATATTGGGCATCAGCAGGGCGAACAGGGTGAGAGAGATCGCCGTCACGACCGCGAGTTCCACGAGACGTCCGAACCAGAAGAGCATCGCCGTTCTCCTCTCCGCCTCACGATCGACCCGCTACGGAATGACTCGCACCACGCCGTAGACGAGGAACTTGGGAACGGTGAGCTTCAGGCGGCCGTTGGCTTGCTCGAACGGGACCGCGACGGCGTCCGTCAATTCGGGAGTGAGGAACTCGACCCGCTTCGCCGTGAAGCCCTGCGGCAGCGCGACGTCGGCATTGATGCCTTCGACGGCGATCGGCTTCTCGTCCTTGATGCCGCCGCCAGCCGACTTCGGCTCCTTCGGCTCTTCGCGATTGTAGTTCACGAAGTGGAGCGTGAGTTCATTCCCTTTCACCGGGCGACTGGCTGAGACGCGAACAGACTGCGGGGCCTCGATCTTGCTCCATCGGGTGTCGGCGATCACTTCATCGCGGCGCTTCACTTCGTTCTCAGAAGTGTCGTTAGCACGATCGATGACGGTGATGTAGCGTTGACGGACTTCCGGAGTGACTCGGTCCGATGGAACGACGTCGAACAGGCGATGATTATCAAGCAATCTCTTTCCGGATTGCTTAAAGGTTTCGACCGAGACGACGTTCCCCTGATGCACTGCATCCCGCGGGTAGATCAACAGTGTCTCGGCGTAAGGCTGGTTGGCCCGGTACAAGTCGTCGTGCTTTTTGAGGAACTGGTAGTAGCGGGCGATTTCCTTGCGGGCCTCGGGGTCTTTGAAGCGGGCGTAGAAGCCGATCGGGGCGCCGCCGTTGGCGGCCAGTTCGGCGATGTAGCAGCGGGTGCGGGTGTTCTCGTACTTGCCGAGCGTGAAGGGCTTGTCGTCGAAGGCTCCGCGGATGTAGCGGGCCTGGAGCGTCCCCTCGCCGAGGAAGCCGGCCTTGAGGTCGGTGTAGAAGGCGGCTCCGCCGGTGCTGTACCAGAGATAGGTTTCGTCCTTGCCCCACAGGTCGCCCGGCATCAGGCAGCGCTCGTCGCCGTTGATCTGGTTGAAGTCGCCGAGGTGGTTCCACTGGGCGGTGATGAGGTCGGGCTTCAGCGAGCGGCCGTACTGGTGGAAGACTTCGTCGAAGCATTCTTTGTTTGAGACCTGCGACCAGCGGAGCATTTCGCGGCGGAGCGGGGTTGATTCCTTCGGGTCGTGCCAACTGACGATTTCGGGGAAGGTGTGTGTGTCGAGGTCGTCGATGGCGAACTTCGCCTTGATTTCCTCGGGCTTGTAGCGGGCCTTGAGGTTCTTCTTGAAGCCCGCGACGCAGTGCGGGCAGTGGCAGTCGTGGCGGTAGAAGTAGTTGGCGACGAAGCCGTCGCAGCCCTGCTCGATGCCGTGCTTCGTCCAGGCCTTGAGAACCTTCCGCCAGTTGGGATTGTTGAGGCAGGCCCAGTATTCCTTCATGCCGCCGATGCCGTAGTTGTTGATCGAGATCGGCTTGCCGTCCTTGTCTTTCTCAAGCAGGTCGATCGGGTCGGCGACGGGCTTCGGGCCGAGAATCTTTTCGTCCCAGAGGTTCTTGTAGAAGTGGAAGAAGCCGCGCGGCCCCTCGGGGCCTTCGGGGTCGCCGACGAGGAACTTGACGTTCATGTGGCCGACGACCTTCGCCCCGCGCTTGTGGACCTCGGCGTTGCGGGTCTTGAACCAGTCGCGGCACTCGTTGATGCCGCGGACCGGGAAGTGGGCGGGGTATCCGGCGAATTCCTTCGTGTGGACGAGGCTCCAGAAGTGGGCTCCGTAGAATCCGAGCTGGCAGACCTCGGGCTGGGCCTCTTCCACGAACTGGAGATAATCGTCGTCGCCGTAGCCGTCCCAGTGGGCGATCATCCGCGTGAATTCGAATCGCGGGTGGTCGGCGGCGAATGTCGGTCCTTCAATACCGGCAGCAAGCGTGACGAAAGCGAGTGCTGTCGCGGCGAGGTGCGAGGGAACCCAGCGACACTTGGCGAGCGGCATCGGACGTTCCTCGGAAAGGGCGTTCGGTAGGGTGACACGGGGGGTTGTGATCGCTCGACAGTCTATCCATGAGGTTGAACAATTCTCCACTCGTCCCCTGATCGCTATCGAGACCTGTCGATGATCCGCTGGATTGCCTTTGACGCCGTCGGAACGCTGATCGAGCCGCATCCCTCGGTGGCCGTCGCGTACCACGCCATCGGCGAACGATACGGTTCGCGGCTCGGCGTGGAAGACGTGCGTCGCCGCTTTCGAGCGGCGTTTTCCCGCTCAGAGGACGAGGACGCCGTAGCGATGAACGGCGAGACCCTGGCCTATGCGACGAGCGAAGTCCGGGAGCGGCGGCGGTGGGAGCGGATCGTGGCGGAGGTCCTTGACGACTGTGCGGAGTTGGAACCCTGCTTTCGCGAACTCTGGAATCACTTCGCCGATCCGGCCAGCTGGCGGTGCTTTGAAGATGTGGCGCCGTCGCTCGCTCGCCTGGCGACGGAGGGCGTGCGGTTCGCGATCGCCTCCAACTTCGACTCGCGGCTGCACGCGGTGTGCGACGGACTACCGGAGCTCGCGGGCATTCGGACGCGGGTCGTTTCCTCGGAAGTGGGTCATCGCAAGCCGGGAGCGGGGTTCTTCAAGGCGCTCCAGGTGCGGCTCGGCTGTGCGGCTGAGGAGTTGCTGGTCGTGGGAGACGACTGGAAGAACGACGTGTGCGGAGCTTTGGAGATCGGGATGCAGGCTGTGTTTCTCGAGCGAGGTCGCGACGCCTCCGTCCGAGAGAGTTCTCTGAGACCGGGTGTGATGACGGTGAGAACGCTTGCGGATCTGCGGCTCACGTGAAAGAGATGTTGCAGAGGTTGCCCGCGAATGGCGCGAATCAGCGCGAATCAAGGCAGAATTCAAATGAAAGCAATCGGCGGGCCAGGGCCTTGAAATCTCCGCGCGTCGTGTGCGGCCGGCGAAATCCGACGTTTTCTTCATTCGCGTGAATTCGCGCTCTTCGCGGGCCGTCTGCTCCCTTTCTCCAAAACGGACGATGCGGCGCCAGATGGACATGATACCGTGCTTGCCGCTGTGGCGCGGCGACGATTACGATGACTGAACAGGAAGTGCCTGGAGGGGTGACGGTGCGCCCCGCGTCACTGCCGTCAGAGGCCAGCGGAATGCGGAAGTTCTTGTCGTTCTCAACTCGCTCGCCTTCCAAGCGCTTGTGCGGCGGCGCCTTGCGGTCCATGCTGGCGGGGACGTGCATTGCCCTCGCACTGCTGGCGATCATGCCGGAGGTCGCTCGGGCGGACGCGGCACTCGATGCCTACAACACGGCGGTGGGTCTTCAACGGGAAAAGCGGTGGGACCTCGCCGCGGACGCCTATCGCAAGTTCATCAAGGACTACCCGCAAAATGAGAAGACGCCCTTTGCCGAGCTGTATCTGGGCCTGACGCTGATCAGCCAGGAGAAATACGCCGACGCCCGGACGGTGCTGCGGCAGTTCATCAAGACGTACCCGCTCAGCAAAAACCTGCCGGACGCGATGTATCGCGTCGGCGAGTGCGGGTACATGCTGAATGAACATGCGGCCGCGGAAACGGACCTGACCGCCTACGTTACACAGTTTCCGAAGCACGAACTGGTGGAGTGGGCGCTTCCCTACCTCGGGGATGCCCAGCTGCGGCAGAAGAAGTTCGACGCGGCGGCGAAGTCATTCGGGGCAGCGATTGAGAAGTTTCCCAAGGGGCGGATGGCCGATGAGGCCCGGATCGGCCTCGCCCGCAGCTATGACGGCTTGAAAAAGGACGCCGAGGCGCTGGCGGTCTATCAGCAGATTGCCGCCGACAAGGACAGCCCCCGCGCCCCGCAAGCGCAGATGCAGATCGGCACACGGCTGTATGAGGCGGGCAAGTATGCGGAATCGGCGGCGGCGTTCGGCAAGCTCGAACAGCAGTTCCCCGAAAGTCCGCTGGTGTCTTCGGCGCGGCTGAATGCCGGCTATGCGTTCTACCAGCAGAATCAATTCGCGGAGGCGATCAAGCGGTTTGAGCAGGCAGCCGCGGATCCGAAGCAGAAGGCGGCGGCGGACTACTGGATCGGGGTCAGCCAGCAGGGACTCGGCAAGCCGGCCGATGCGGCGGCGCGATTCCAGGCGATTCTGACCGCGGAGCCGATGGGGGCGTATGCGGACAAGGCGCTCTTCCAACTGGCGGAAATTGATCTGCGCGGTGGAAAGGGAGACGTAGCTCGGGAGCGGTATCTCGATCTGATCAAGCGGTTCCCGCAGAGCGAGTATGTCCCCGACAGCCTGCACTCGGCGGCTGAAGCGTCGTTGCGGAGCGGGAAGATCGATGAGGCGCAGCAACTGCTGGATCGATTCGCGAAGGAGTTTCCCAACCATCGACTGCAGTACCAGCAGGACCTGCTGCTGGGTCGAGTGCTCGATTCTCGCGGTGATGCGGACAGTCGATCGAAAGCGATCGCCCGCTATGAAGCGGTGATGAAGTCGCCGAATCCTGCGGCACAAGGTCTCGCGCGGCTCTACCTGGCCCGCACGCTGCAGAAGTCGGGTGACCATGCCCGCACGCTGGAAGTGCTCAAGCCGCTGGTCGAAACTTCGATCAAGCCCGATGCGGTCGATCCCTCGGCGGATGCGGTGGTACTGGCCGCCAACAGTGAACTGGCGTTGAAACACCTCGAACGGACGATCGAACTGGCGACACCTCTCATTGAACGTCCGGCGTTTTCGGCGGTGAAGGACCAGGGGTTGGCTCTCCGTGCGACGGCTCGGGCCCGCAGCGGGAAGTTCAATGACGCGCTGGCTGATCTCAATGCACTCGAGAAGGAATTCACGGCGAGCCCTGTATTCGCACAGACGCTCATCGATATCGGCGAGGCGGCGTATGCGGGGAAGGACTACACATCGTCTGCCTTGATCTTCGAGAAGGGGGCGAAGCGCGAGGCGACATTTCCCCACCATGCCGCGGCGCAGTCGGGCTTGGCGTGGTCGGAGTACGAAGTGGGACGATACGTCGAGGCGGCCGGGCACTTCGCGGACCTCGTGAAGGCGCATCCCGATGATGTCGCCCGCTCGTCCGAAGCCGCATTTATGCAGGGACTTGCCTTCCAGAAGTCAAACCAGCTGGAAAAGGCCGCCGCGGCGTATGCAGCGGCGTGGGATCAACTGGCTCCCAAAGAGCCGGCAGCTGCCGACAGCGAACTCGACGGACAGAAGCATCACTACGCTTTTCGCAGCGGGTGGAAAGCGGCCCAGGTCGCGGGGCGGTTGAAGCAGACGGCTCAGGCCGACCGTCTGTACGAAGGCGTCGTGCGGCTCTTTCCGCAGGCGAAAGAGCGTGACCGCGTGCTGGACGACTGGGCGTTGCTCCACTACGAGGCGGAGGACTTTGCCCGGTCGGACGAATTGTTTCGTCGGTTGATCAAGGACTATCCGACGAGCGATCGTGCGGATGACGCTCGGTTGAACCTGGCCGAGAGTGATTACGTCAGCCGGAAGACCGAAGTGGCGCGGAAAGAATTCATCGCTCTGGCATCCAGCCCGACGTCGGACGCCAATGTGCAACGGCGTTCGCTCTACAACCTGACCAAGATTGGTGCGGAACTCCGCGACTGGAAGGACGTGCTGGCGACCGCCACGAAATATCTCGCGCGGCCCGATGCGGCGAACGATCCGGACCGGTTGCACGTCGAAGCACTGATGGCAGAGGCCCATCTCAATTTGAACGACGCCAGGGCGGCGCGCGATCTGCTTCAGAAACTCTACGCCCGCAAGGCCGAGTTTGCGAAGGATGCCACGTGGTTTCCACAGGTCCGCGTGCTGCTCGCCGAGGCTCAGTTGCAGCTCAAGGAATACGATGCGGTGGTGGCGACCGTGGACGAGTTCCGCAGAGACGACCCGCAATCGAAGGTGCTGCACCGGGCGGAAGAAGTGCTGGGGCGGGCGTACAAGAATCAGGCGAAATTCGAGGAAGCCCGCACCCACTTCAACCGCGTGATTGCCGACGAGAACGCATTCCGCACCGAGACCGCGGCGAAATGCCAGTTCATGATCGGCGAAACGTACCTTCTGCAGAAGGATTACCGTGCCGCCCAGATCAACTACTTCAAGGTGGAGCAGCTCTACAAGTTTCCCGAGTGGCAGGGCTATGCCCTTTACCAGGTCGCGAAATGCGACGAGGCGCTCAACCAGTGGAGGGAAGCCGTGAGGGCGTATGAAGACATTCTGAAGAAGTATCCGGAAACGCCGGCCGCCGCCAAAGCCAAGGTCGACCTGCAGACCGCTCGGAAGAAGGTGGCGGGAGCGTAAGTCGCCCTCTCGGAAATGACGAACACCGGGGCGCTACGTCGCCTTCCCACGCAGCACGCGCCAGTCGGCCAGGGCGGCGGCGACGATCAGAACGATGCCGAGCAGCAACACCCACGAGTAGGGGTTGTCGATTTCGTAGTCGATGTTTGAAACCAGTTGCACCGCGTCCCGCGTGCCGGAATCGAGCGCGGCCAGGTTCGACTCGGCGGTGTCGAAGAAGTTGACCGCAAACCGTCCGAAGACACGGTCGCCGTCGCGGACCTCGTAGACGCCGACGTCGTCGAGTTGCGGGACGTCGACGACGGCGCTCCGCGCCAGCGGCCGCGACTCGCCGTTGTGCCACAACGTCAACGTCTGATCTTCCGTCGGGTCATTCGTCCCCTCGAACAGCCTAAAGCGAATCTGCTCGTTAAGGCGATAGTTCCACTGTCGCAGGCCCGGCAGGGCATCGCGGCGGAGCTCGATCAGGTTGCTCAGGAAGATCGGCCAGTCCGGACTCTCCGGGAGATTCGACCGGGCCAGATCGATATTCATGAGATAAGCCGTCGTCTGCGTCCCCGCCGGCTGAACAAGGAGGCGATGCGAGCCGGACGAGATGAGCGGGACGCCGTCGACGTCGAGCGGCTGCACGCCTCCCCAAACGATTCCCGACAGCGTCACGCCGTTGAGCAGTGGATGCCGCTTGTCGAGGAGATAGGGCGTGCGGTCGGCGAGATCGACTGCTTTCTTCTTCGCCTCGTCCGAGCGGTCGAGCGGACCCATCCCCAGCCACCACAGGTCGCGACGCGAGGCAGGCAGCTCACCGCCGGGGCTGACGACCAGTGAAGCCGTTTCGAGTTCTGCCGCCTGCACGTCGGGAAGCGCCTTGATGACCCGATTCAACGGGGCGATGGCCGGATCTTCGGCAGGGAGATCGATCGCGACCGTCACCGTGCGGACCTGCGGCTCGATCAGCGAGATGCGGCTGTCGAGTTCGAGACCGTCGAGCGGCGCCGACGCCGTGACAAGGAGCTGCCCTAGCCCTCCCGGTACTTCCGACTCGAGCGGGACAGAGCCATTGGCCGCGACAGGCACCGTCTTTCGAAAGACTTCGCGATCGCCCGAGCGGCCGGTCACCACCACATCGGCCGGCTTCGCACCGCGATTTTCGATCCGCACGAAGACGTTCCCGCGGGCGCGGACGCTGTCGAAGTTCCAGCGTGCGGAGGAGACCGAAATGTTGCCGAGCGGCCGTCCGACCGCCACGCACTCCATCGCCTGCGGGACCACCGATTCCTTATCGGGTACCCGATCGGTCAGGAAGAGGAGGCCGGTGGCTTTTTCGGCGAGTTGGGCAGCGAGATCCCACGTCGGACCGAACTCGTGTCGCGGGAGTCGCGGCTGCCACGATTCGAGCTTCCGCTTCGCCTCGTCCCACGGAACCGCCGGACCGACCAGCATCGTGGGACGCGGTCCTGTCAGCAGGATGGTGATGGCCCCGCGACGACCGATAGCGTCCATTCGCCGGTCGATGACATCGATCGCCGCATTGCGAAAGGACGAATCTCCCGCGGGAAGGGCCGACATCGAGGCCGAGTTGTCCAGCACCACCACGAGATGCTGGACCCCGGTGGCCGAACCGAATTGCGGACGGGACAACACGAGCGTGAGAAGCAGCGCCGCGAGGAGTTCGAGCAGGAGCGACGGCGTGACGGGCAGACGCTCGCGGGTGCGGCCGGCCGAGCGAACCTTCGTCTCGACGCCCCATAAATGAAGGCCTGCCACCGGCAGCACTGGAAACCGCCGGTGATACAGGTGGATGATGACGATGGCGGGGAGGGCCAGAAGGCCGAGCAACCCCCAGGGATTGGCGAACGTCACGGGGTGGAATTGCAGGCGTTAAGGGCGTGTCGGTCGGCGGATTCTATTCTGACTGGAAATCGCCAGCGTAACGACGGCACTCCGCGCACGAAAGCAGCCGTTTCAGGGAACGTCAGCCCAACTCGCTGCCGATCGCGTAGATGGCCTCGGTGTCGAGGACCAGATCATTCGCGGTGAAGAGCTTCTTCAGCGCTGCTTTGTGGATCTTCATCTTCGTCCCACCGACGCCGATTGCGCCATAGCAGAGAACGCCGTTCCGCTCGACCGCCTTGTCCATCACCTCGACGCCGGCGATTCCCGCGGGCGGCACCGCGTTGAGATCGATAGCCACCTTCAGTGCGGACATCCCCTTCACCTGCTCCGCCGAAAGCAGTTCGACTCCCGCCGCTCCCGCTGCAATCACGACGGCAACCCCTTCGCACGCCTTTTCAAGTTCCGCCGAAGAGGTCGATTGCACCGGCGTCAGCTCGGCGCCCGGCACCGCCGCGACAATCGCGTCGCACGTCTGTCGGGCGCGGTCGACCGATCGCGACGCCACGCGAACTCGCGCTCCTTCCTTCGCCAGCAACTGCGAGGCCCGTTGTCCCACCGGGCCGGTACCTGCCAGAACCAGCGCGTCCGCGCCCTTCAGTGTGACATGCTTCCGCGCCGCCAGCACCGCGGCTGCCGCCGTGGTATTGGAGCCATTCGAATCCATCATGACCGACACCCGCATCGGTCCGAAAAAGATCTTCTTCACCCGCTTCAGCAGGGCTTCGCCGTCGGCCACCTGGCTGCCGCCGAGAAAGATCGCCGTGCTCTTCAGATCGGGCACGCCGCGCGTGAACATCGCCCCGTGCACCAGCGTCTCGACATTCCCCGCATTCACGCCGCCGTAGCTGAAAAGCTCGTCGACTCCGGCGTCCACGGCCACCACCCGGTCGAACGTGCTCGGAAGGGAATCGGTATCAAGCTGGATGAGAATCGTCTTCATGGGTGAAAGGTCGTCGTTTTCCGGATGAGTGTGATCGAGACGCCGTCCCCGGTACGGGGGAACGAAAAGACCCTCGCCAGGACGACGAGGGTCTCGTTGATCCGCGAACTCTGCCCACAAGAGAATCACTTGGGCGAGAACGGATGCTTCGCCGAGTCCTTCTTCGCGACGACTTCCGAAACCTTCGGTTCGCCCTTCATGGCCCGCTCGATCGAGAGCTTCGTCGCTTCGTAGTTGTACTCATAGATCTTGGTGTCGTCCGAGGCCTGCCAGTGGATGAACACCCCGCACACGATGACGAGGTCTTCGGCCTGGTCCTTCGGAATGACGCCGGAGGCGACGCAATCGGCGACCGCCTTCGCCACGGCGGCCTGGGCGGGGCCGAACATCTGCACGGCCTGCTTCGCCCCCTTGATGGTCACCTTCGTGATCAGCACGGTGGCGGGCTTCACGGCCAGGTTCGGCGTCAGCACGGCCAGCAGGTTGCTGTGGCCGGCCTTCTGATCGGCCAGGGCGTTCGCGAACGCCACGCCCACCGGGCCGGACTTGCTGCCGATCAGCAGGTCGATATGGGCCACTTCATTTCCTTCGCCGACCAGCGCTTCACCAATGTACATCGACATGTCATTGACTCCCGAGTGGGTGCACCAGGTTGATCACCACCTTGCGGCAAGCCGAACACACTCTGGCAGGCCTGCCGCAATCGGACGTTGTGTGCGCTGGCCGAGGCCGGTCCGGGGAATCCAGCACGCCGGATGCGGCAATGGCCGCCGCCACTCGACAGACGCAGTCGTCCTGACAGCGGCATGTCATAACGCACTACGGTGCTGAAATCCAGCAACCGACGCCCACCGCCGTGCGGGAACGTCTATCGGAACAGCGGACGCGGCCCGGATCCGGTAAGGGCCCGCTCACGGGTGCGGATTTCGGGCATCGCCGGAGCGTGGGAGGGTGGGGTCACGACGCTCGCTTCCACGGCCACCTCCGGCTGCGGGCGCCCCAGGTGATTCAGCCGCGGGCGGAATACTGCCATGAGGATCATCGGCAGGTACCAGAGGACATACACACTCCCCTTCTGGGGATACCAGAACTGCGTGCCGATGACGATGGCGGCCGAATGGGCCAGCAGGTCTTCGAGCGTCTTGGTCCGCGGCCAGATCGTCAGGACAACCACCATCACCGCAAATGCCGCGAACAGAGGGATGCGGTAGGCGGGATCGTAGAGGCTCCAAAATCCGGACGGGTCGGCATCACGGAATTCCAGGAGGGTCCATTCGATCGAGCCGAGCGTCTGCTGCACGAAGGATGAGCGATCGGCCGATGTCAGGGCGAGCGTGCCCAGCAGCACCGCCGCCACGATGCCAAGCGCCAGCCCGAATCGCACCGCCCCGCGACGCCCGTAGAACGACCCCCACAGCGGAAGCAGGAACACCGGATAGAAGACGGTCCCGCACGCCAGTCCCAGCAATCCCCCCGCCACCATCGGTCGTCGGTACGCCACGAAAGCCCAAGCAACCAGTGCCGCGGGAAGCACGTGGTTGACCTTGCCGATATCGTATGCGGTGCAGGGAAGAAGCAGGTAGAGCGTCGCCATGGCGACGCCCGCGGAGCGATCGCCGAAGTGGATCTGCCCGGCGACCAGCAATGCCGCCAGGACCGCAATGTGGGCGAGGATCACCATGATGCGGGCCGCCACGATCTCGACCATGCCATGATCGGCCTTCTCGGCCTCCCGATCGGTGGCGACCGCATTCTTCACGACCGCACTCGAGATGGGCACCACGGGCGCTGCCAGCAGAGACGTCGCCGGCCCCGCTTCCACGGAGTTCTGGAGCTCCGACGCATCTTTGCGGTGGATGAGCTTGTCGGCCCGGCGGACAGTATCGACAGTCGATTGCGGTGGCGGACTCGCCGCGACGATCGCCATCAGAAAAGCGAACGCCGAGATGCCGAGAAATCCCATCCCGGCCGCATTCAGATTCGATTCCAGTTGCGGGCGGCGGGTCAACAACCCATCACACAGAACACGAACGAGCATCAGCCCTGCAACGCCGAACATCCAGACGTCCCCCAGCGTCTGTCCCTGCTTGAGGAACACAAACCCGGGCGACATGGCAAGCAGCAACGCGAGATCTAGGTTCCTGAGCGACCAGATCCGTCCAAAGCGGAAGAAGACGGAGACGATCAGCAGGAACGACAGGTAAAACCACGTTGCGGCATTGACTTCGAATCCGACTGATTCCATACCGCACTCCCTCGAGAGCGGCCGGGCCCCAATTTGACGCCATCTTGAGAGGGTCGGCGCCGGTTGGCCGACGGGGCTCGGCAGCGTGCATCCTTCCTTGAATTGCGCGAAGTCGCCCCGCTGTCAGGGCAGGTTGATTCCCCACCACGTCGTAGTGACGTGTCGCCGCCGCAGGCCGGAACGCACCCCCTCAAACGGCAATCCAGGCTGCGAGAACAGCTTGGATTCGGGATCAACGGCGGGGATCCTGTCCGGGTAAACGCGATTCGGACAGATGTTCCGTACCCCACTCAACGCCCCCAGTTTAGGAATCCCCGTCCGGCATTCCAAGTAATTTCATCGGGAAATGTCCAAACTTTTTGCTCCGCATGATATGCGGACTCACGTGTGACTTCATTTCTGCCGCGGTGTGGCATGCTCAACCTGCGCTAAAACCACCGGACCAGCGTTGGCGCAGCATGTCGCTTCGTGAAAGGACGCTTTCGGCGCCCAGTGCTTCCCAGCGGGTTTTCCAGTGCTCGGCAGCCGCGTAGTCCTCGTCCACGAATCCGGTGCGCCGGGCCTCGGCATTCCAGCCCCGCAGGACGTCGAGCGTTTCGAACAGAAAGAGGGCCGACCGGTATGTCTCGCCGCGCGATTCTATGGTCTGGCCGGAGACGTCCAGTCGATCGAACCAGCTATCGATTCGAGGACCTTCCCGCAGCGTGCGGTCCGCCGCCGTCACGATCCACAGCGTCAGGTCGCGTCGGCCGGCGGCGTTGGCAGCACGGAAATAGGCATCAAGCAATCGCCGTTCGCACTCCACCAATCGGGATGAGTCGGCCGGCTCGCCCTGACGATGGCGGGCGGCGCGGTCGAGAAAACTTCCGACAAGCCGGTCCTGCCAGGCCTCCAGAATCCACTGCGTTTCGGGGGCGAACCAGGGGCTGAAGTCGACCCGCAACGCCGTGACTTTAGACAACTCCCCCCATAGCAGACGAACCATGCCGTCGTTCGACCAGGGGGCGACTCCGGTCAATTGCCCCGCCACCGGACTCTTGCGCAATGCGTTCCAGGCAAGGCAGGCGAATACACGATCGCCCGTCGTCAGGCGCTCGGACGCCTCCCAGCCCTTCAGAGGCTCCCGCGCGTTGTCTGAGGAGGCCAGCCAGAAGAGAAGGTCGACGACGAATGGCGAGAAATGGAGGCGGAGAGCCTCGGGACGATGTCGCTCCCAGAGCCGACCGGACCGCGACTGGTCATTGTGAAAGAAGTCGGTGCGCTTCCAGCCGTCGCGGGCCAGTTGCGAGACGAGCCCGCGACGCAACCGCTGTTGAATCAGTTCGACTGCGGAGCGGCGCAGCGTCAAGGGGGCTTTGGCACGCGGCAAAGGGGTGAGCCCCAAGGCGGCGGGGGAAGTCCGGCCCAGCAGCGCATCCAGGAGCATCAACACGCGCTGCTCGAACGGAGAGATGCGGCGTGTGTCGGAACTGTGGTTCAGGGACATGGACGTTCCGGACGATTCGGCGAGAGTCCTGCTATCAGGCAGCGTGTTCGATCACGCCTCTTGCGACACAGGTCATTTCACAACTTGTCCTGAATCGTATGGTCCGGCCGATCGTGATGAACAGCCGACGCCCCACCCAATCAAAGATGCTCCCCTCGACGGCGCGACTACAATCCCCGGATTCCCCGCCACGACAAACCACTTTGCGATGTCATCCATGCCAAAACCCATGCCCCCAGCAAGAGTGAAGAACTTCTCGCCGGCTCCGTCATGGATGCGTTGGCTTCTTCTCCTCGCCGGGATCTACAACCTGGCCTGGGGCGCGGCGGTGATCGCCTTCCCTGTTGCGTCGTATCGGTGGTGCGGCTTCCCGGACTCGCAGGCGTCGATGCCGCTTTGGCAGTGCCTCGGGATGATTGTCGGCGTCTACGGAATCGGCTACGCGATCGCCGCCTTCGATCCCGTCCGTCACTGGCCGATCGTGCTTGTGGGATTGCTTGGCAAGGTCTTCGGTCCGATCGGGATGGCGCACGCCATTTGGAACGGAACACTTCCGTTGTCTGCCGGACGGACCTGTTTGTCCAACGACCTGATCTGGTGGATTCCGTTTACGGCGATTTTGGCTTACGCGAGGAGGATCGAACGCTCCGCGAATGACACGCTGTCGAGTGCCTCGTGATTGCGGTCCGACTCAAAGCGCAAAAGGCAGGCCACGGAAACGACGGAGAGAACGGATCGTCACCGACCATCCCGGGCCGTTCCATCGAATCTACCGTTTCCGTGGCCTGTGAACTGCGAGCACATCACCGAGCGAGACGTCGGTCGCACCTCACTCGAGATTCGTCGCTTCTTCCATCGCCTCGGCCGCCTCTTTCGCTTTGCGCTCCAGCGTCATGAGGTGCGGAAGGAGTTGACTGCGGTAGGTTCGAAGTGGCCGGACGAGTCCTCGCTCGAGGACGGTGCGGCGGGCCTGCCAGTCGGCGTCGGCAATCCCCATTTCGGGGGCCAGAGTCTCCATCACCGCGAAGGATCGCTCGATCGCCGAGATGCTCTTCTCGACGTCGATGAGCATCACCTGAGTCGAACCCGATGGCTTCTGCCCGCGGTTCTCCCAACGGACAAGGAGAAGCTGCAGGAGTCCGTTCATCTGGTCCCAGCGGGTCGCTGTCTCGACGTTGGGGATGTTGCCCTCGTTCAGCAGTTCGAGACTGCGGACGACGGGGCGGATCGACTGATCGCGCGGATCGGAGAACCAGGAGAGATGCAGGCGATGCTCGAGTTCCGCCGCACGGTCCGGCGCGCTCCGCATCGAGTGGAGTTCGGCCGCCTCGTGGTGCATGAAGTAGCTGACGAGCGGGTCGTACGGAGACGCATATTCCTCCAGCCGCACGACGTCATTGAGGTCCGGATCTCTCTGTTTGACGCACTTCCCCAGCGCCAGAAGGTATTCGGCTCGATGCTGGTCGACCGGGTGCAACTGCTTGTTGTCCTCACTCTCCAGCATGGCGATCTGCCGAATGGGGGACGTCTTGTTCTTTTGAAGCTGGTCCTTGAGCAACTTGCGATAGGCTTGCGGCTGATCGGAGTACGTGGCCATGACGTTCCGCAGTCCGACGTTTTCGGCCAGGCGCGTCAGGATGTCGGGGTTGTTTCCGTCGATCACCTTCCAGGCGGCGAGCCGCGTCGACTTCGGGCCGACGTCGGCGATGATTTCCTGCAGTTTCGATGACCACCGCATCAACTCTTGCGGCAGCCGGAAGGCGAACCGCCCATTGGCGGCGGTGTTGGGGCTGGCCGACGCGGCCAGGTCGGTCAGGGCTGCGTGATCCCAGCCCACCATCGTCAGCGGGACAGCCCAGTCCCAGCCCCCTTCGGCGAGGGCCTGCCGGACGTGCGACGACTGCAGCCGCTCGACAACCCCTTCACGAATCAGCCCCAGTTCAGAGTTCGTTCCGAACAGCAGCAATTCGCCCGGCGATGACTCGAAGATTGAGACTTCCTTGAAGGCCGTCAGCAGGGTGCGTGCGACCGTGCGGAACGCCTGCGGTCCGTAATCGATCGAGGAGAATCGCTGGCAGAAGAGGCCGTCTTCGTTCAGGCGCGCGGAGGCCGCGCGATAAAACTCGCGCGTGTATTCGCCCGCGGCGTCGGCCACGGAGGATTGACGCGGGTTGCTGATGATCACATCGTAGAGCTCAGGGTCGGCGGCCAGGGCCAGCGGCGTTTCCAGGCTGACGAACTGCATGCGGCTGTCGATCTTCGGGCTGCGATCACCCTGCGGCCAGGCATGGGCGGCGAGGATGTCGATGAGCCTTCGCTCGGGCTCGACACACATCACTTCGTGCACGGGGAACGCCTGGGTCATCCGCACCGCCAGACCGGTTCCCGCTCCCAGGAGCATCACCCGCCGCGGTGACTGGTGGAGTGTCAGCGGCATCGTTGCGAGCATCAGATCGGCGGTGGGGTGCGGGTTCACCGCGGGCAGCGTGCTGGCGAAGCCGCGGGGCACGCCGTTCTCGCGCAACTGGATCTGGGCCCCTCGGCTGTTCCACAGCGTGACGAGCCCGCGGTCCCCATCGACAGCGGTGACGAGCCGCGTGTCGTCGAGTTGGAGCACGAGGCCCCGTTCGATGCCGACCTTGCGAGCCAGGACGGAGTTGGTGTTGAACAGCAGTCGTGCAGCGACGGCGGGTTGATAGAGGCGCGAGGTGAGCGGCGAGAGCGCGGCGACCAGCACTACGGCGGCGACCGCGGCCGGCATTTGCCACTGCGCACGGCTCCATCCGCCCGTAAACCGGGCCCGCAGCACGACGACCCACATCAGCACCGCGACGACGCTCGAACCGGCCAGGACGGCCCGCACCGGTCCATGATCGGGAATGAGGAGACATTGGGAGAAGGCGATGCCCGCCGCAACGAGAGTCGCCGGCAGCGGAGCAGCGACGCGGTCTGAGGAAGTTCGGGGGGAAAACATCATGCCGAGGGCGACGCCCATCGGAAGAACGATCAAGGCGGCGAGGAGAGAGCGGGCCGACACTAGCAGGAGCGGCCACGAGAGCAGCGCGGTCATCCAGAGGGAGAGTTCGATGAGGGCCGGGAAAGCGGCGAGCACCACGACCGCCCAACTTCCCGCCAACAGGAGCGCCATGGGGCGCGGCCCTTCGAATGACGGGCGGCGAGCCGACCATCGCATGCCCAAAAGGCATCCCGCGATGATGGCCAGCCATTCGGCTTGACCAAGGTACGCGGCGGCCAGCATGAGCTGATCCATCACGCGGAGAATGGCCGCCATGCTGCACCCGACCGCGACCGCGGCCGTGCAGGCGATCCCGTATGCAAATTGCGACGGGACAGAGGAGCTGACCCCAAAGTCGTCGCGGGCGTCCCCCGTGGAGACATCGGTCGCGGTCGAGTTATCTGCGCGGCGTTCGAACCATGCCACAATCCTCCAGGCGGCCAGGGCCGCCGCACACAACGAAGCGGTGGTATGCACACCGACCCACGGAAAGAGGGCAAGGACCGAGATAGCCCCGCCAAGGATGACGCCACTCCAGAGAGCGGAGGGTGAGACCGAAGCGGTTGCTTGCGCCGACGAAGTCGAAGACTGCACGAGCCAGCCGATGAGGACCGCCGGCAAGGCGAGCGCGGCGAAGGACGCTGCCAGTGGGAAGAGGGCGCGGCCGGTGGTCGAGGTCAGCGATTCGATCGAGAGCCAGCGCGCCGAGGCGACGACCCCATCGAGAACCGCCGGCAGGCAGGCGATCCAGACAGCGAGCATGACAGACGCAACGACCGCGGCGAGTCGTGCGGGGAAGGACGAAGAGGTTCGACGATGGAGGCGGGCCCCCAGATCGAAGCCTGCGGCGAGCGTCACGAGAGCGCAGGCCACGGCAGCGGACGACGCGCCAAGCCGCGCGAGAAAGGCGTGCCAGAGGACCATCACCGTCGGCGCCAGCAACATTCCCGCCACGCGCTGCGGGTGAGAGCCCCAGGTTCCAACGCTCGCGGCACCGCGAAACGCAATCCGTCGCAATGAAGTCAACATGGCATCCTTGCCCGAAAACGACTGCTTGTCGTGCGTATTCAAGGCGTTGCGATGACTCCGGCCGGCCCTTCCAGGACTCGGCGCAGAGCGCAACTCCTCAATGCTGCGGGGTTTTTACCGGACACCGGTAAAACCCCGCAAGGCGGATGTCCAGCGAAGGAAGGGGAGAGGCTGCGGTGATTGCGCCTCGTCTCCCGTCGAACGTTCGGCGCGCAAAGGGACGGGGGCGAGGAACTGGGTAAACTGTGACTCGCAGCCTCAACGTAATCCCGCTCCCCATGTCCCCCTGCACTCCGAGGAATCACGATGCCCGGCTCCTTTGTCGATAAGTCCGAATGTACGCACCGCACCATTTTTCCGGGCGTTGACATCCACACCGCCGCCGGGCGGGAAATGATGCTCAGCTTCGTCGAGTTCGAGCCCGGAGCGATCGTCGAAGCCCATTCCCACCCGCACGAGCAGGCGGGAATCGTCGTCTCGGGGCGCGGTCGGTTCATCGTCGGCGGCGTCGAGAAAGACCTCGGCCCCGGCGACATGTACATCATTCCCGGGGGCGTGGTGCACCGCGTCATCGCGTCTCCCGAAGGGTTGAAGGCGCTCGACGTCTTCCACCCCATCCGCGAGGACTATCTCTGACGTGTCGCTCTCTCTTCGAATGACCTTCCGGACGCCGCTCCTGGTCGCAGGCCTTCTGGCCCTGCTGCCAGGATGCCACTCCGTCGGGAAAGTCAACTTCGACGAGAACTGCCAGATCGAGGCGGAGCGGATCGAGATCCACTATGTCCTCGACGGATATCGCGGCGGCTATTGGAGCCGCGCGTTGATGCTCAACCCGCCTTCGGAAGGAGGCGGGATCAACGAGATGCCTGAGGCCAACCCGGCGACGACCTGCCAACGGGCCGAGCTGCATGTGATGTGGCCGCACCCCGAGTGTCAGCCGGGAATGGCCCGCGCCATCATCCGCCTGTGGCACCGCGGGCAGCCCGAGCCGGTCCACCGGCCGAAGCTCGCCATGGGTCGCTCTTACGGCAAGTTTCTGCATGCGATGGATCGCCGCGTGGTCATCCCCGAGGAGATGCCCGAACGCTGTGAGCAGAAGCCTCAGGCGATTGCGCCTTCGATTTACACACTCGATTTCGCCCGATCCGAGCTGGATCTGATCCTGCCGGACCTGGTGTGTGCGGGATATTTCACGGACCAGTGGCGTCCCAACGGCGGAACCCGCCTGATCATCCAGATCGATGACAAGCGGTACCAGAAGGAATGGACGTGCGAGCCGCGTCTGGACGATCTCCTGACCCGTGTCTCGGAAGATGGCCGCCGCTTCCTGCCGGCCGATCCGTCATCAAAGCCGGACACCGAGCTCGCCCCGCCGCCGAGCCCGGCGGAAGAACCTGGCCGCTCGAAGCTGGACGACGTTCCGTCCGACCTTTCCTTGCCCCCCTCGCCCGACGATCCGAATGAACCGGACTTTGGTCCGCGTCGGTCGAAGAGTCCGCCAAGCCCGGTCCGCAAGGATCCCGAGGCGCGACCGATCCCGCTGCCCCCCGAGCCCACGCCCGCCGCGCCGGAACCGGATCCCGAACCGTCGGTGCCGCCGTTCGAAGACGCTCCGGTGGACGACGCGCTGCCGCCTCCGCTGCAGTCCGAACTCGATCCGCGTCCTCGTGCCGCCGCGGCGAAGCCGATGTTCGACGAAGAGTAGCCCTCACGCTCTGCATGAGGCTATTCTAACCCTTTGCGGCGTGTGGTCTGCTCTATCGAACCGCTGCGGACGTCATGGGCGACTGTCGTGTGGGCGTCCCGCGCAATGTCGAACCAGACTTCGAAGGCTCTCTCTCTGACGGCTTAACCTCATGCGGAGCATGAGGGCTACTTTCGGACCGAAGCCTCGGGGAGTTGCCCGCGACCGTTTCGCTTTGTCCGAATGGCTTCCTTGAACATCGACGCGTATCACCGTCGCGTTTTCCGGCCCAACGACTCACGGGGTGGCCGGGTCTGACCGAAGGGAAGGCCCGGAACGAGCCCGCAAACCGGGCCTTCGCAAAGCCTCAGACCCGGCCACCCGGAAAACGCGACGGCGATGCGCTCTAACGAAAGAAGCCACAAGCGAAACCGCTTGTGGCTTTGATTGATCATCAGATTCTGCGGTGGTTCATCAGGCGACTCGCGTCCGCTGCTGGAGCACCGGCACGACCTGGGCCAGGACCCGGCGCATATCAGCGACGACACCCTCTTCGAGTTCGGCGGTCGAGATTCCCTCGCAGGCGTCGACGCAGGCGTGAATCCGCCGCACGATCTCGCGGTTCTCCGGCGTGTCTTCGCCGTGCAGCGTTCCTTCGTGCGAAATGACGAAATACGGCGTCCGTGGGCGGGCAGCGTCGCTCATCGCGGGCCTCCAGTGTTGACCGCGCGATTCCTTCGTGCCGCGGCTGTCTGGGTCATCGACCGGTCCGCACGGCCTCCATCACTTCCTCGCGCCTCTACGGACTGACCGACATAACCGGCAATCTTTCCGCGGCGGGACAGGTTCGCACCCCGGCTGCGGCTCTGAGCAGCCGGGGTGCCGAAGCAACCGATTCCCTTCTCAACGAGCGGCAACCACGAAGAACATCGCCAGCGAGCGCATTCGGGCGTCGATCGATCCGGCACCCAGGGTGCTCCAAGCCGCGCCCTGGGTGCTAAGCACAGCCCGCGTCGGCGTAGGTCTGCTTAGTCAAGAGCAGCATCTCGGCCCGCTGGATCTGCCGCGCGGCGCGCCCGAGTTCGCTTTCCTCATCACGGGCCACTGCTTCACACAAGTCAACGAAAGTGAAGGCATCCCAACGACCGCCGGCGCAGAGACGTTTCTGCCAGGTTCGTGCCGCTTCGGCCGGGCATCCTTCGAGAAGTCGCGAGGCCAGCGGTGCGATTTGCTCGAACACCGGATGCCGACCGACGGCACGGAACCAATACTTGCTGTTGCCGTAGTCGGGCTCGCGACGATGCATGATCGCGTGCCAGTAATCGGCGTTGCGATTCGTCCCTTCCCCCTCAACGGTCTGCGAGCGGCGGTGGCTCTGATCGAGAGCATCGTGCCACAGAAGCAGCCCCGCCTGCATGGCCACCCGCTCGGGCGTCAGAGGGCGGAACCGTGTCGCATCATCCAGCCACGCCGTGACGGCGGATGCAACCTTGGACGGCAACCGCACGGGAAATGACGGAGCGAGAGGCGCGAGACGTGCGACGGGTGACTCGTGGACGTCGGCATTGTCCCCGGCGAACGAAACTTCGATCGTCCCTGATTCCATCAGCCCGAGAGTCTGTTCCCAGAGGGCGTCTTGACTCGCGGCATTCAGCAGATCGCTGTCGCGACGGACGCAAAGCCAACCGACGTCGGACGGTGCCGCGAACAGGACGGCGGCCTCCGGGCTCAGTGCTCGCCACAAACCGGCGAGCGTCCCGGATGCGCCAACTGGCAGCACGAGAACGGCGGCCGTCGAGGCATCAGCGAGTGAGCGGCAAGCCTCGGCCAATGAAGCGTCCGCAGGAATGTCTCGTCGTTCGCTCAGCACGGCGAAACCGACGTCCGCGTGAAGGCTCTTTGTCGCTTCGCCCGAGGCGACATGTTGCAGGCGGATTCCATCGGCGAGAACGGTGATCCGAGTGGACATCGTGCGGTTCCCCTCGATCAAAGTGCGGCAAGCGAACGCGAAGAGCCGCACCGGGGTTGCCCGGGTGGTCCCATGAACGAAAATCTGCCAGCGACGATCGGGCCGCTGACAGTCATTTCACCACGTTGACAACCCCGATGGGGCTGGGAGTGCGGCTACTTTTCGCGACTCGCCACCGTCCGAGCGGGGCGGCAGAGGATGACGCAGGCCACGAGCGCTATTCCAACGTGGGCGAGATTCACATACTTCGACAACTGGTGGTAGCGTTCGAACTCGGAGGAGACCGCACGATCGGACGGCGTGACGATGGCCGCCAGCGGCTCATAGACCCAGTGATAATCGATGGCCATGACGGCGAGCGAGGCGGCGGTCAGTCCGAACACCACCCACCGCGCGAAGCCGGCGAGATCGGCATGATGACGGGCGAAATGCCCTGCGACCAGAGTTCCCCCCAGCAGCGTGAAGCCGAACCGGTAATACCAGGGAAAGCGGATCAGCGCAAGCTGGTTCTTGGTCGCCTGGCTGAATCCGGGAAACTTCTGCTCGGCGATGCTGGTGACGACGAACAGGATCGCCCCTCCCACCCAGAGAGACAGGAAGAGTCGAGCGAGAGTCAGACAGAGGCGGGACATACGAAGCTTTCAACCGCGAGCGGCAGCAGGAGCGACGGGCGTCATCCAGAACTGCTAGGCAAGGATGTCGTGGACGGGCTCGCCGTAGCTCAGCGGGAAGGGGCGGCCTTGCAGATCGTGCATGTGCTGCTTGTGATCGATCCCCAGCAGGTGGAACATCGTCGCCGAGAGATCGTCGGGGCGGACGGGGAGCGTCTCGGGATAGCCGCCGTCTTTTGTGCTCGTGCCGTAGACCAGGCCGCGCTGGACTCCGCCGCCGGCCAGCCCGACCGACTGGCAGAAGCCCCAGTGCTCGCGGCCGACGTTACGGTTGATCTTCGGCGTGCGGCCGAACTCGCCCCACCAGGTGACGAGCGTTTCGTCGAGGAGTCCGCGGTCCTGCATGTCGTCGAGGAATGCCGAGAGAGCCTTGTCGAACGGCGGCAGAAGGTGATCGCGCATCCGGACGTGCTGGTTGTTGTGGGTGTCCCAGCTCTGGTTGTCGGTGTTGCGGGGGGCGTTCCAGTAGACCGTCACATAAGGGACGCCGGCTTCGACGAGCCGCCGCGCCATCAGCAGGCTTTGGGCGAAGTGGTGGTAGCCATATCGCTCGCGGAGTGCCTGGGGCTCGCGAGCGAGATCGAAGGCTGCAGCGGTGCGAGAGGAGCCGAGGAGGTCGAGCGCCCGCAGCCACGAGGCGTCGGCGGCCTGGACGGCGGACGTCTGGTCGAGATGTTCGGCGCGGGCCGCGATGATCCGCTGCAGGTCGCGGCGGTCGTCGAGCCGCTGCCGGGTGACTCCGTCCTGAAGCGTGAGCGACGGGACGCGGAAATTCTTCTGCGTCAGGTCGCCGAGGACGGCGAACGGCTCATAACGGTCACCCAGGAGCCCTGCCCCCTGGCCGGGAACGGGCAGTCCGTCGCCGTCATTGACGATCGAAGGGAGATGCACGCAAGCGGGGAGATCGGTGGGATGCTTCAGAAATCGCGAGGCGCTCGCGCCGAGGTTCGGCACATCACTCTTCTCGGGGTGCCGCAACGTGCCGGGCGTGCGGTGCACATGCCCGGTCAGCATGTGATAGGAACTGGTTCCGTGGTTGACCCCGTCGTGGGTCTGGCTGCGGATGATCGTGTACTGGTGGGCGCGGCGAGCGAGTTGCGGGAGATGCTCGCTGAACTGCACGCCCGGCAGGCTTGTGGCGATGGCCTGGAACTCACCGCGATTCTCGACGGGGGCCTCGGGCTTTGGGTCCCAGGTTTCCTGAGCGCCCGGCCCGCCCCAGAGGAAAAGTTGAATGCAGGCCTTGGCCTTGGGAGCCCCCATCACCCCAGGAGATGTGGACTCTGACCTCGCCGTTGCGTTCTTCGTTTCGGCAGCGGCCCGCTGAGCGAAGAGTTGCGGGAGACTGAACCCGAGCGACCCGATCCCTCCGACCCGAAGCCACTCGCGGCGGGACAGACCGTCGCACAACCGCGAACCTTGATGCAGAAATCGCAACATCGGTGAGGTCGCCGGAGAGTTCAGGTGGGATAGACGGGGGAACGCGGAGCGGACTCCAGATCGGCACCGCAACGGGCAAGCGACTCTGGAGTATACTCGGCCCTGGCCGGGGGGATCAATTCGGCGATCGGCGCGATTTGGAGAGGGAACGGATAGCAGCCTGGGCACCGAAGCAGACGACTTCCTCCGCGTGAAGTGTTTGCTCCGGCACCCCGGCTGCTCAAAGCCGCAGCCGGGGTGCTGACTTTCCGGGGGGTATCAATTCGGCGATCGGCCCGAACCCCGCACGAACTTGATCGAAGAGTGTGGTCTCAATGACCGAATCGACGGATCGTCCGATGCTCACCGCTCCAACCCGACGTCCCGCGGGACGGGGGCTCTGGGCGTGGATCGTCCCATTGCCGCCCCCGGAACATCGCCGGCCGGCGCAGGTGTTGCAGTGGTTTGCCTTTCGTGTATTGCTCGCCTTCGGAGGTCTGTGCGTCTTGATTGCCGCGTTTCAGCGATCGCTCATCTACCATCCCTTCCAAGTGGCGGCGCTGCCCGCGGCCGAGGCCGCGCTTCCGTCGGGTTCGGTGCACGATGTCACGCTGGAATCGAACGTCGGCACGCTGCACGGGTGGCATACATTGCCCCAGGGCGAGCGGGCCGAGACGCGTGCGGAGATCGATGAACGGCTGGCGGTTGCGCGATTTGTCGTCCTCTACTTTTCCGGAAACGCCGCCCACCGTGGATACCGCAGCGAAGAGATGCGGCTGCTGGGGCGCGCTGGGGCTCACACGTTTCTATTCGACTATCGCGGGTATGCGGAGAACCCGGGATCGCCCAGCGAATGGGGGATCAACGAGGACGCGCATGCGGCGTGGAAATATCTGACGCAGGAGCGCGGCGTACCCGCAGCGAAGATCGTGCTGTGCGGGGAGTCGCTGGGGGGCGGGGTGGCGACGCGGCTTGCGGGGGAGTTGTGTGCGGCGGGGACGCCTCCGGGAGGATTGATCCTGCGATCGACTTTCTCATCGCTTCTTGACGCCGCGGGCTATCACTTTCCCTGGCTGCCGGTACGGCTGGTGCTGATCGATCGCTTTCGCTCGGACCGTTGGATCACGCAGGTGACGTGCCCGATTCTCAGCATTCACGGGGCGCTGGACACGATTGTTCCGATGCGGCTGGGACAGAAGCTGTTCTCGCTCGCTCCGGCCGTATCTTCGAGCGGTGTTGCCAAGCGGTTCGTTGAGCTTCCGCGGACCGACCACAATGACGTTTTGGGGACGGCGTTTGGGCGCGTCGAGTTGTCGGTGACGGAGTTTTTCGAGTCGATCGAAGCGGCGTCGCAACGCGAGTAGGGTCGATCGCGACGGCTTGCTTCTAAGCCCCGCAGGGGCGGAGATGAATAGCCGGGGGCAACGCCCCCGGTGAAGTCGCATGAGAAACCGGAAGCCCCGACAGGGGCGAGGGTGAGTTGAGGAGCAAAGCGTCCTTCGCCCCGCTGGGGCTTTCGAACGAACTTGAGATCGGGTTTCCCCAACTACATTATGTTCGGCGCGTCCGCCAGAAAGCGTCTGAACCCGGAGAGAAATGGCCGAAGAAAACTCTGGTCGGTCATCAGCCCATCAAAGGTGACCCGCACTCCTCCCGAGTTGCCTTCGATCCTCGGCTTCAGGAAATCACACGCACACCGAGCATCGGAAAGGACATTCGGCGTCGCAATCGTGCCTCCAAGAACAAAATGACCCGCAGATCCCAACGAAGAGATGCAGAGAAACGGCGGTTCGCCGACCCGTGTCTGAAGGATGGCGGATCCGGTCAAACGATCGTAGACGTCAGCGAGTTTTGCGACAAACTGCAAGATGGCCCCAAGGGACAGAAGCGGACGTCCCGTCCATGTTCGATCGCCGATCTTCAGTGTCGCTTCGCAAAGGAACCCATCGGATTCACCGTCAAATCGCTCGAACGACAGGCTGAGAGATGAGGAGACCTCATCCGCAAAGCATTCCAACAAGACGGGAGAAGAGTCGGTGACGAACATCGATAGGATTGATCCAAACGTGTTATCTGTCTCGAAGAGGATTGTAGTACCCCGTTGGGGTACTTGCGGAATGCGATCGACGCCCCAGGGTGCGCTCGCAAAGCCTCGCGACCCTGGGCTACTACGTACAACGCCTTCGGCGTAAAGACTTCATCGACGACTGCGGCGTGTCCCCGTCCTCACAGTACGCCATCAAGGTACGATCCACCACCCCTTATCGATCCGCCCCCAGCCGGCCGAACTGGCGGTCGAGCTCTTCGCGGCTCAGGTCGAGCGACGTCGGGCGGCCGTGGGGGCAGTGGTGGCTGTCTTCGACGAGGCTCCGCTGGGCCAGGAGCGCGTCCATCTCTTCGGGAGTCAGCCGCTGTCCCGACTTGATGGCGGCGCGGCACGACATCGTGTGGAGCATCGAGTCGAGCATGTCGCGGCGGGTCGGCTTGCGGCCCGCTTCGACCATCTTCTCGGCGAGGTCGCGGAGCAGCTGCGCGTGGTCGGCCTTCCGCAACATCGTGGGGTAAGCGTTCAACAGAACCGTTGTGCCGCCGAAGTCGTCGATGCCATACCCGAGTTGTGCCAGAACATCGCGATTCTCCAGCACTGCGACGGTCTCGGCGGCGGTCAGCTCCAGCGTGATCGGAACCAGCAGCCGCTGCGCTTCGACCGACCCGGCGAGCACGCGGCGTCGCAACTGCTCGTAGAGAATCCGCTCGTGGAGCGCGTGCTGGTCGATGAGCTGAACCCCCTCGGGCGTTTCGAGAATCAGGTAGCAGTCGTGAACCTGCATGACGCGGCCGGCCGGCGAGACGTGCGGATTGCCGGCCGAGAGAGGTGCTGCGGCGGGAGCGACTGCGGGCGACTCGCTCGCACCGTGCAGGGAGACTTCGGAATTGCCCGCCAGCGCGACGTGTCGACCCGTTCCATCTGCGAGGGGGTGATTCGATGAGACACCTGCGGCAGTCGCTTCGGTGTCGGCCTCCGCATCCGCGAGTCCTTCGCGCCAGGGAATCTCGGCGAAGGGATCGAATTCGGTGGATCCCGGCTCCGCATCCTCCTCGATCGTTGCGCCCGGCGCATCGCGTGCAGGGGCGTCAGACGGGGGAGCAATGTGTCCGAGAACCGGCTCGGAGTCCGGGCTCCAGCGGTCGAGTTGCTCGTTCGCCCAGGCGGCGAGTTCCAACTGCAACTCGCGCTGGCGATCGAGGCTCACCGTCGATTCGGAAGGTTCGGTCAGCAGCGCCGTTCCGCCCGATTCCGAGAGGGGCAGAGGGGCGGACCCGCTCCGCGGCGCAGTCGGCGTCAGCGCGAATCCTGACTTGCCGCTTCCGCCCCCCGCGGCGCCACCCCCCGGAGCCAGCCGCATCGTTCCGCCGAGGTCCATGCTGAGGAACTTCGAGCGGATCGTCGCGAGGAGCAGGCGGTAGAACGACTGGCTGTCCTGGAAGCGGACTTCGGCCTTCGTCGGGTGGACGTTGACGTCGACGCTGTCCGGGGGAGCTTCGAGGAACAGGAAGCAGATCGGATGGCGGCCGACCATCACCAGCCCGCGATAGGCTTCGCCGAAGGCGTGCTGGAGACTGCGATCCTGGATGTAGCGGCCGTTAAGGAAGAGGTACTGGCTCTTGCGGGTGGCTTTCGTCTGGTCGGGATGGCCGACGTATCCCCACACGCGGATGTCCCCCGCCGTGGCTTGAATGGGGATGAGCTGGTTGGCGACTTCCCCGCCGAAGAAGAGCTTGAGACGGTCGAGGAGTTGGGCGGTCGGGGGGAGCTCGTAGACGGTGCGGCCGTTGTGCTTGAGGACTCCGTGCAGTCGCGGGTTGGCAAGGGCGATGCGGGTGAAGATTTCGCTGATATGGCCGAATTCGGTGGGGGCGGACTTCAGGAACTTTCGCCGCACCGGCGTATTAAGGAAGAGCTGGCGGACTTCGATCGACGTCCCCACCGGGCACCCGCACGGCTGGATCGGTCCCACCTGGCCGCCGACCACTTCAATCTCGTATCCGCTCTCCGCATCGGGCTGCCGCGAGCGCAGCCGCATACGGCTGACCGAGGCGATCGAGGCGAGGGCCTCTCCGCGAAAGCCCATCGTGTGGATGCGGAAGAGGTCGTCGGCGTGCTGGATCTTGCTGGTGGCGTGGCTCGTGACGGCCAGCAGCAGGTCGTCGGGGTGGATCCCTTCGCCGTCGTCGACGATGCGGACGAGTTCGGCCCCGCCGTCGCCGATGTCGACTTCGACCCGCGTCGCGAGGGCGTCGAGGCTGTTTTCCAGCAGCTCTTTCACGACGCTGGCGGGGCGCTCGATCACCTCTCCGGCGGCGATCTGGTTGATGACGAGAGGCTCGAGCGCGCGGATGCGGGGCATGGGGGACCAGTGGACTCCGTTCGGGACGTTCCGATGTCGAAGTCCAGATTATCACTCGGTCCGCACCGTCTCCGCAACTCCCCGTGCGGGGGGGCGGCCACCGTCGTCGTCCGAACGTCCGAGATGCGTCAGCAGGCCCGGCGGAAGCGGTATTTCGTCGCTATCGTGCGGGGCTCCCCCGATCTCCGGGATCATGCCAATCGGATCTTCCGAGATCGGCGTTGCGGCCGCTTTCTCCCCTTCCAGATGGAACTCTCGGATCAGCTGTTCGCGACGTTCTTCGACGCGGCGGTCGAACTGCACGAGGACGTCGAGCGCCCGGTCGCGGGAGGTGACCAGGCCGATCGCGAGGTATTGCGCGATGGCGAGACCGTAGCAGATCCAGCCCACCGTCCCCGGGACGATGGCCGCCATGATGGCGAAGACGGGGGACGAGCGGTTGATGTGCTGGCAGAGGACGCCTTTGCAGAAGGGCCACACGTGCCTGCGGATCTGCGGCCAGCGGCGTTGGCCGGGGATGAGCGTCAGCCGGGGGGGGCCGGGGTGGATGATGGCGAACAGGTCCTGGTCGGGCATCGCCTCGACGACGCTGACCGCCATCAGCAGTCGGAAGCCCATCGTGACCCAGCCGTCCTCGCCGGCGAGCTTGAGGGGAACCCAGCCGAAGAGCTGCTCTTCGAGATTGCGGGTGGCGGCCAGAAGCAGGAGCGACCCGCGGAACCACTGCTCGATGTCTTTTTCGAGTTCGGGATCGAGCTGATCGATGCCGAGCACCCGCCGCCGGAAGAGGCGGAAGAGCGGGACGGCGGTCGCCCCGACCATCACGCGCGTCAGCGAGCGGATGAGTCCGCCGACGACGGGGAGGTGCAGGATGAACTGGATCAGGTTTCCCATGCCCGAAATTGTAGAAGAACGGGCAAAGGGCGCGAATTGGGAGTTCGGCCGTGCACGTTAGCGAGCAAATCGGCGGTCAGAGGGGCCACGGAAATGGCGGATGAGACGGAGCCTACGGAAGGAGACTTGGCGCGGGGACTGGACGACTCCGTTCGATCCGTCGTTTCCGTGGTCCTGAATCTCCGCTCATGGCGGATTGCGGAGCGGGGCCGGGCTGGCGGCTGGAAGCCCCAGCTTTTCCGCCACCTTGAGTTCGACGAAGACCGCCGCCGCCGGGTCGGCATACACCATTCGCCAGCCGGGGGTCATCATCAGTCCGTTGATGTGCTGGCGCGACCAGCGGCTGTCGAAGACCAGCACCGGAAGGTTCCCCTCCGAGTCGCGCAGGGCGGGTTCCCACGCGCGGTTTCCCACGGCCATCATCGTCGTGATGGCAATGTAGTTCTTGAACGTCTCTTTCGTGATGACTTCCAGCCGCGGATCCGTGAAGACCCGATGATCCGTGGCGTGATAGAACTCATACACGCCGGCGAGCCCGACGTGCCCGAGGATGGCCCGCTTCGGCAATCCCTCGCGTCCCGCAAACTGGCACGCCTCGTGGCCGAACCACCAAGGCTGCTCTCCCAGGCCGAACTTGCGGCCCCCGTCCGCCACGTAGCTCCACGGACCGCAGACCACAGCTAATCCCCAGGCGATCAGCAGCACGCCCGCAATGACGTTTGGCGAAGCGACGAGGCGATCGCGCCAGTCCTTCGCCGGCCGCCGCACGACAACCGGTTGCGACTGTCGACGCAGGAGCGCCGCTTCGGCGTAGTTCGCCAGTGCGACCACGGCCATCGCAAACGCGAAGATATTGACGTTTCGCGTGGCTTTCCAACCGAGATGCGCGAATCCCATGAAGACCAGCAGCCGGAAGGGGCTCCAACGCTTCTGGAGACCCAGCACGACAAAGCTCGCGATCGTGATCAGCGCCAGAGCCGTCTGCGCCACGAACGAACTGTTGACCAGCCCCTTCCACACAAATTCGGAACCGCTCTCCGTCGGCCGCCACAGGATGTCGAAAGGACGCTGAAACTCGCCGATTCCCGCTTCGACGCGCCAGAAGTGTTCGTCGACCGAGAACTTCTTATAAAGCTCCAGCGGGAAGAGCGCTCCCTCTTCGAAGTAGGGATTGCACAGGGCGGCCACCCCGCACAGCACTCCGCACCATAGCACGCCGCGAAGCGTCGGCGTATCGGGCGCCGGCGCAAGTCCGAACCGCCCTCCGAAGAACTCTCTCAGCAGGCGATCGACTCCGTAACACGCCCCCACCACCAGCCCCAGCACCGAGAGGGCATGGCAGTTGATCCATGCCACCTGCATCAGCGGCAGCCCCCAGAGCAGCCACTTCAGCCCCGGCCGCTCTTCAATGTGGAGCGCCGCCCACAGCCATATTACGAGACCCAGCTGCGACAGAACCTCGGGACGCTCGTAGGCGCGTCCCGTGATGCAGATGATCGCCGGGATCCACACCAGCACGCGTTGCCACGTCGGCAGGCCCTGTCCCGAGGCTCGCCAGCCGACGGCTACCGCCACGGTCAGCACCGCCGCCTTCACCAACTGAATCAGGGTCGTCCCGCCCAGGCAGTACAAGCCCCACACCATCAACTGGAAGCCCCAGTGAAGGTCGACCCACGGCCGTTCGAAGTCGGTAAACAGGTATCGGTCGACCTGCGGAATCGCCTTTTCTTCCCAGATCAGCCGCCCCGTCCGCAAGTGCCACCACAGGTCGTGGTCCAGCATCGGGAACAGACACAGCAGAAACATGCAGATCAGCAGCAGTCCCGGAACAAAACGCTCGACCAGAGGGTCGAGAGGTGTGTGATCGCTGGGCGCTTCAGACGGATCGTAATCTGGACGGATCGGGCTGACGGCGTCCGCGCCGGACGGAGTTGTTCGATCCTGCTGCTTCCCGTCCGATCGGCCGCCGGAGCCGGATTTGCGCTTCGAAGAGCGTCGGGAAGGAGAGGCAGCCATGCGCGGGGAACTTCGACGAGGAGAGCGGGGAGAGACACAAAGCAGATTCTGACGCAAAGCCGCGAAGAGCGCAAGGTTTTCGCAAAGAAAGGCCAGTCGCGAAAGACGGATGCGACCAAACTCGTCGAGTTTGAGTTCTCTTTGAGTGCAGTTCTTTGCGGTCTCTGCGCCCTGGCGTCAGACGCCGTTCGCTTCCTGGTGCATCATCTCAGCCGCGCCACGATGATCGCCAGCACCGGGACGAGGAAGGCGCTGACGACGAGCAGCTTGCATACCAGGAGAAACTTCTTCTCGACCGCCAGGTAGACGTCGCGGAACCAGGACGCCTTGTACCAGATATACACCACCACCAGCACAAAGAAGGCGAAGGCGGTCTCGAACAGGATCTTCCCCGCAATCCGGAAACCCTGCGGCGCCTTTTCTTCCACCGCGGTGAGAATAATGAACATCAGGGCCATCACCAGCACCGCGACGAGAATCGTGGCGATGGTCAGGCCGACCTGCTGAGACAGGGACTTCGGGTCATCCAGACCGAGCCGGCTGCGGCGCGTGTCGACCGGATCGTGCATCCACCAGTCGGCGGGACGATCGTCTTCGACCGTGAACCGTTCGTCGTCATCGGCGGTAGGATCTTTGAAATACGGCATGGCGCGTCGAGATGATTTCTCCGTCAGGTCGAGCGTCCTCCGCGGGCGAGTGACCGCACGCCTTACCGGATGAAAACCTCTCTATGGTACCTCCCTCTGGAGGAGCGGCAAGGCGTGGCGTCCGACGCACGGACCGGCTTTACAGCCGTCGGATGGCGGGACAGAATCGAATCGCGACGATTCATGCCGAATTCCTCAGGCGAACGTCAGGAAATGATCGTAACCTGCGACGGTGATTTCTCGCTCCGTCTCGACCGTCGCGGCCGTCACCCTGCGTTCCCTCGACCTTTTCCTTTTCCAGTCTGTCTCCCCATGTCCTCCGCCCAGCCCGCGGATCCGGTTTCGCCGAATAATCCCCTGACTCCTGTTCCGTCCCCTCCGGGCGACCTCCCCGAGGCCGAGGAATTGACGCCGGAGCTTCTGGAAGATGAAGCGCAACGGAACGACAACTGGATCCGCGGAGCGGTCATCCTCCTCGCGTTCCTGCTGGGTTGCACGGAGATCGGCGAGACGCAGACGCTCGTGCATGTGAAGACGGGTCAGTACCTCCTGTCGCACGGCGTCCTTCCGCCGCGGGTCGATGTCTTCTCCTACACGGCCGAGGGGCGTCCGTGGGTCAACCTCTCGTGGTTGTTCGATCTCGTGCTCGCGGGGGTGTTCGCCATCGGAGGGGCGATCGGCCTGACGATTTTCAAGGCGATTCTGTCGGCAACGGCCTTCGGCTTCCTGGTGAACATCAACCTCAGAGGAGTTTCGACCTGGTGGAGCTCGGTTGTGGCGGGGCTGGCGCTCCTCGTCTGTCACAGCCAGTTCAATGCGCTTCCCGAGGTCGTCACGCTGCTCGGACTCGCCCTCGTCTTCTGGACGATCCAGCGCTGGCTCAATAACCCCGCAACGACCACCCTCTGGCTGCTCCCCGTGATCTTCGCCGTCTGGGCGAACCTCGACCCGCGCGCGTTCCTCGGGCTCCTGTTCCTGCTGCTGTACGCGGCGGGCGAAGCGATCGGCTCGTGGACAGGGCATGCGAGCATCTCCACGAACGACCATCGACGGCATCTCGGAATTGCGGTCGCCAGCAGCTTCGCCGCCATGCTGATCAATCCCTTCGGCTGGCATGCGTGGATCTCGGCGCTGTCGCTCTACCGCGTCGAGTATCCGGCGCTGCGGCAGATCTACACGTCGGTCGGCTCTTTCGCCGAGTTGCAGTATCGCCCCATCACCGATATGGCCTTCTGGCGGGGCGCGGGACACGCGGCCATCGCATGGCTGGTCGTCCTTTCGTCGGCCCTCGTCTCCCTCATCCTGAACTTCCGCCGCCTCGACTGGGGTCACACGTTTCTGTTCCTGGGAACGTTAACCGTCGCCGCGGCCTCGGCTCACGAACTCCCCGCCACGGCCGTCGTGCTGACGGTCATTGCCGCGCTGAACGCCGAGGCCTGGTACCGCTCGTGTTTCCGGCAGACCTATTCGGTCGCCACGAGCGAGATCTTTTTCTCGCGCGGCGGCCGGGCGCTCACCGTCCTTTCGCTCTTCGGGCTCGCAGGGCTCGCCATCAGCGGCCGCCTGCCGATGCCATTCAACGCCCGCATCGGCGTCGGCTGGATTCCGCCCCTCAAGTCGGCCATCGACAGCCTCAAGGAAGAACTCGCCGATTCGTTCGACGATCGCCCCTACACCTTCCGGCTTCAACAGGGGGACCTGCTGATCTGGATCGGCCGAAAGGTCTTCATCGACCATCGGCTCCCCGTGTATGCGGGGACCGGCGAGGACGACCTCATCGGCATTCACGACCGCACCCGCCGAGCCCTACGCCGCAAGAGCGCGTCCGATCCCGAATCGGGCAATCGTGAAACCTGGCTCGAGACCTTTCGCCGCTTCCAGCTCACTCAGGCCGTCGTCCCCCTGGGCGGGGCCGCGCCCGACTACCCGCAGATGCTCGACCTCCTCGCCTCGCGCGACTTCCAGCTCAACCGCATCGGCAGCAGCGCGGCGATCTTCTACCGCAACGATCCGACTAACGCCGACCTGAAAGCATACCTCGCCGCCCACCCGCTCAATTTCATTACCCAGGCGTTTCGAACTCCCCCCGAAGGTAAGGAGAAAGATCTCGGGACATTCCAGCGCGACTGGCCGGCGGCCACCGGAGCCTATGAAGCGGTGCTGGTGAAGCAGCGGACGATCACTCCGCCGTCGGTCCGCGAAGCGCAGCACTATCAGATGCTGCTCGAAGAGGCGAGCGGCGGCCGGCTGTCGCTCGCCCCGGATGTCGCGTGCGCGTTCGCCCACCTGGTCATTCGCAAGGCCAACGAGGGGCTGAACCAGAACCCGAACGTCGCCGCGGCTTACCGCATGCTGGGAACAGCCTACTTTTATCTCGGGATGCTGGAGAACGGCATCGCGACCCCCTCGGGTGGTGTGTCGCCGGATACGCGGCGGTACATGCAATCGGCGCTGGCTTATCAATCGTCTCTGGTGCTTCAGCCAGACCAGCCGCTGCTCCATCTGCGACTGGGAGAGCTCTACGCCCGCAACGGCAAGGCCGACCTCGCCGTTCGTCACCTGGAGGCCGCGCGGGAAGGTTTCAACAAGCCCATCGTCGCCGATGACGAAGATGTTCAGCGGATCGTCGAGCAGATCGACCGCATGCTCGAACGCCCGCGGCGCACCGTGGAAAACGTCGCCGCCGAGCTCGACAAGTCGCAAGGCAAATCCGACGCGCCTCCCGTCGCCGCGCAGGCACAGTTCGCGTATTCCAACGGCTGCGTATTGAAGGCGCTGGAACTCGCGACCGCAGCCCCCATCGACTTCGAATCGCTCCCCGGTCAGGTCTTCAAGGCCCAACTCCTCATTGAAGCGGGACGCCCGTGGGACGCCGACCCGATTCTCGAACGGGTGAAAAATGTCCTCGGAAAGCAGCCGGGGCTCGACTGGCGCTCGATCGCGGCTCTCCTCTCCCTGGGACGCGGCGACCAGTCGCAGGCCATCGACCTCTGGTCGACGGAGTACACCAACGCCCGCTTCCAGCAACTCCTGACGCTGGCGGAGACCATGCCCCTCGTCGTGCGGCCGGAGTTGTGGCCGACCTATCAGACGCAGCAGGTGGTGGGGGCCTTCGACCGCTACCCGCACCAGGTCGCCGACATCCGCTTCCAGATCGCTCTCTCGTATCTTGAAGGGGGCCGCAGCGACGAGGCGACCCGCACGCTGAAAGCGATTCTTGAAGAAAGCCCCGAAACAAGGCTCCGCCCCTTGATCCGCTTCTACCTCGCGCAGGTCACTGGAAAAGTGGTCGACATCGAGCCCCCCTCCAACCGCATCCCGATCGAGGCCGACATGTTCGCCCCGGAGAATCCCGAAAAGTAACTTCACCGGGCGACGAACGTCGCATCCGCGCTATGGGACGTTCCGACTTCGTTGCTCGCCACCAGCCGATAGTGATAGGTCTCGCCCGGCTTGAGATCCTTCAGTTCCGCGAACGCGATCCGCGGCGTGATCTGCAACCCGCCGTATTGGCCAGGGGTCCGCTGACCGTACTGATTCGTCGTCCCGTATTCGAACCAGAATTCGGTCCGCTTGCCGAGCGGGTTGAGGCGGCCGTCGACGCGGGCCGTTCCCGCTGCGATCCGGGTCGCTTCGCCTGCCACCACGTGCGGGCGGGCGTCTCGGGGGATCTGAAACTGCTGGCCGGTCCCGGTCACAGTCCCCGCATCGTTCTTTGCGACGAGACGGTAATGGACAGTATCTCCCGGGTTGAGATTCGGCAGATCGAGCGTCACGTGGAACCAGTCGTCGTCGGTCGCGTACCTTGCCCCTTGTCCGAAGATTTCGATCTCCCCCAATCCCCAGTGCTCGGGCTTATAACCCGAAAGGACGCGGACACGCGCCTGTCTGGCCACGGCATGGAATCCACGCTGGAGAAGGAACGCATAGTTGGGGCCCGACTCGGTGGTCGCCGGGATTTCCCCTTTGGCCAGAGGCTTCCACTCTTTTCCGTCCTCTGACACCAGTACTTCGACGGCCTTCGCCGGCCACTCGGGGTGCTGGTGGATCTGGACGGTGTCGATGGTCACCGGACGGGCGAATTCGTACGTGAATTCGAGAGGAGCCGACGGAGACGGTGCGCTCTTCCACACATGACCGGCTCCATGCCGCCATCCATCCGTAAGCAGGGCGGGGTCCTCCTTCGATCCGGAGGGAGACTGGATCAGCCGCGCTCCGTGAGCGGGATAAACCAGCGAGTAGTTGCGGTAGAACACCTCGAATTCGTCGAAGTCAATTGCTCCGGTCGGACGATTCGCCGGATTGACGAAGCAGACCATGTGAAAGAAGTCGAGATTCAGGTGCCGCTGCACGCTGTCGATCGGCCAGTAGGCGTCGTAGCGGGGTTCCCCCTTGTTGTTCCCGCAATAGCTCCACTGCGTCGTGTCGTTCAGCAGGCGGTATTCGGCCCGCTCCCATTTCCCGGTCTTCAGCAGCGGAGTGAGAGCGTGGCCGGTATAGCACCAGTTGGGGTGCTTGTAGTTTGGCCCAAGCGTCTGGTCGTTGGGGTTGATCTCGATGTTGCTCTGACACTGGGACCACCACATCAACTCGGTCCCGTTGGGCTTCCAGTCGATGCCGCGGACGGCCACGCGAATGATGGCGTCCCGGAAGTCCGGATCGCCTGCGCCGAGGTAGGCTCCGGGAATCGGATTGAACCGCCCGGGATACATGTACTTGGCGAGGTGAACCGTTCCGATCCCGTCGTCATGGTTATGGTCGTCCCGCGACAGCGATTCGTATCGGATGTGACCGCGTGCGGCTCCCCCTTCCTTGAAATGGAGCAACCGGGCGTCCCAACTCCGCCACCCGTTCCAGCCCTCGTCCCAGGTCTCGTGGTAGTACGCCCCGCGAATCGGTGGAACCTCTCGTGGTGCGGTCTTTGCGCCGTAGGCGGTCGTCGGCCCATACTCGAAGTAGTAACTCGTCGGTCGCGCATGCGGATGAACCTTGCCGTTCACCGAGAGCGAGTTCAGGCCAAGCAGGGTCGCCCCGCGGGTCTCCGCTTCGATTGCCGGGTTCTCCGCCGCAACGGAACTGGGGAAAGCGAGAGACGCGATCGCCAAGGGAAGAAGGAGCCGATAATCCGACTTGAGCAGGTTCATCGAACAGGCTCGGCAAGAGGAACGTGGTGACTCCCGGATCCGCACGTCGCATTGAGCATAGCGAGCCTGGAACGCGGACCCCACTGTGCCGTCGGACGTCTTGAGCGATCCAGGCGAACCCAGTTGCCTTTCGTTCCCCCGGGATCCGTCATGAGGTGCGCGTGTTTGTTCGCAAGACGATTCCTCCGGGCATGGAAGAATCCGCGGCGGAACGCCGCCCCTTTTGCATAACCGCCCAATCGAGTTTCCGAGAGCGACCGGTGTGACGAACTCCATCGACAAATCGAGGTTGGCGCTCGGCATTCGCCAACCCTGGGCGGAACTGATTGTCCGGGGCGTGAAGACGATCGAGGTGCGCAAGTTCGATGTCAACGTGCGCGGGCGAATCTACGTCTACGCATCGCGTCAGGTCTCGGACCATCCCGCCGCGGCCGTCGCGGCCACCGGGCACCAGCTCGATCTCGAAACTCTTCCCCGAGGTGTCGTCGTGGGAAGCGTCGAACTCGTCGAAACCCGTGTTATGACGTCCGACGATGCGGCCGCCGCATGCCTCCGCGAGGACGATTTGCGAGCGCATCGCTTTATCGGATGGCGGCTCGCCAATCCCGAGCGATACGAAGAGCCGCTTCCCATCCGGTTCATGCCGTATGGAATCTGGTTCTACCCCTTCCGGCCGCGGTCCCGCCAGGACTCGTAGCCGTCAGTTGACGTAGATGAACTCGTTCGATGCCAGCAGCGTCTGTGCGAGGACTTCCCAGGCTCGCTGCCGCCGCTTCGCCGCGTCCGTCTCCGATGCTGATGTCGCCTGCTCGATCGCGGCCAGGAACTCTCGGGCCGTGGCCGCCTCGGCATCGGATGGATTCCGGCCGAACGACAGCGTGTAGAGCAACTGCAGGCGTCGCGCTTCGTCCGTCGGCATTTCGCGAGCCACCCGGCCCGCAAGCTCTGCGCTGCACGTCGACACAAGGTCGCTGTTCATCATCAGCAGTGCTTGCGGAGCGACGGTCGTGCTGGCTCGGCTGCCGGTCGGAACGGCCGGATCGGGGAAGTCGAGCAGTTGGAACACGTCGTAGACATTGTTTCGGACGATCGGAAGGTAAACCGATCGCCGCCATGTCGTGTAGTCGGTCAGGTCCTTCGAGGTGTGGTCGAAGAAGTAACCGCGATTCTTAACGTGCGACAGGAGCGTCCCGCCGAAGGTCCGGTCGAGGCGCCCACCCACGGCCATCAGAGCGTCGCGGACTTCTTCCGCTTCGAGGCGGCGGACATCGGCCCGGCCGTAGAGCCGGTTCTCCGGATCCTTCGCCATCGAACCTTCGGGCGCCGCACTCGACTGCTGGTAGGTCGCCGAGAGGAGAATCAAGCGATGCAGCCGCTTCATCGACCACGCGCCCGGCGACCGCTTTTCGTCGCCCGCGGCCCCCTTCCCCTGCACTTCCATCGCCAGCCAATCCAGCAGTTCGGGATGCGTCGGCTTCTCGCCCAGCAGTCCGAAGTTGTCGACCGACGGCACGATTCCCTTGCCGAAGTGCCACCGCCAGACACGGTTCACCAGGACGCGCGCCGTCAGCGGGTTGTTCGGGCTGGTGAGCCAGCGGGCCAGTTCGAGGCGGCCGCTGCTGGCTTTCGGAAACTCTGTCGGACGCGCCGGGAAGACTTCCGGGACGCGCCGCGCGACGACCTCTCCCAGCTTGAGGTGGCTGCCGCGGACGTGGATCGGCAGATCGACCCCCGCCAGGTCGGTTACACCCAGGGCGGAGCGGGGCTCGGGAGCGGTCTTCTCAAAAGCCGCCAGTTCGTCCCGCAACTTCTTCAGTTGGGCCTTCGCCGCGTCAGGATATTTTTCCTCGGGCTTTTCGGGAAGTGCGGCATTCGATGACGCGGCTTTGAGAGCCGCATTCGCCTCGTCTACCACCTTCTGAATCGCGGCCTTCCGTTCGGCCAGCTTCGCCTGGTAGGCGGCCTTCACGGCCTCGCTTTCGGGCGTCGGAATCTCGTTCTCGTGCCACTTGGCCACCTTGATGAAGTTCTCCATCGTCTTCGTGCTCTTGAAGACACCCGCCAGCCCGTAATAGTCGGCCGTCGAGATCGGATCGAACTTGTGATCGTGGCACCGGGCGCAGCCGAAGGTCATGCCCAGGAAGGTCCGGCCGATGGATTCCACCTGCTCGTCGATGATGTCCATTTCCATTTTTTTGGCATCGACTTCGGCCAGCACTTTGGCCCCCAGCGCGAGGAACCCGGTGGCCGTCAGCCGTTCGTTTCGCGTCGGCTGGTCGTCGGTCGGCAGCAGGTCGCCGGCGAGCTGCTCCGTCAGAAACTGGTCGAAGGGGACGTCGGAATTGAAGGCGTTCACGACCCAGTCGCGATACCGCCAGGCATTCCCGAAGCAGACATTCTCATCGAGACCGTTCGAGTCCGCGTACCGCGCCACGTCGAGCCAGTGCCGGCCCCACCGTTCGCCGTAGCTCGGAGAATCGAGCAGCCGGTCGACGACGCGGGCGAACGCATCCGGACGCTCATCCGACAGGAATGCTTCGATCTCTTCCGGTGTCGGAGGGAGTCCCGTCAGGTCGAACGTCACCCGCCGCAGCAGGGTCCGCCGGTCGGCGGGAGCGGCGGGTGCGAGCCCGGCCGCTTCGAGCCGGGCCAGGACGAACCGATCGATGGGCGACTGAGTCCAGGCGGCGTTCTTGACCGATGGCAGGTCGACGGAAACCGGGGGGCGGAACGACCAGTGGTTTGGATCGCGGGTCCGGACGTTGGCGGACTTCACCTCATCCGCGGGGAAAACGGCTCCTTCCTTCACCCAGCGGGTCAGGTCGGCCACCTGCCGTGCAGTCAGCCGCGCCTTCGGCTGGGGCGGCATCCGAAGATTGTCGTCCGTCTGGCTGACCGCCTGAATCAACAGGCTTTCCTTGGGCTTCCCCGGAACGATTACCGCTCCGGAATCTCCCCCCTTGAGGATTGATTCCCGCGAGTCGAGCCGCAGGCTCCCCCACTGCTTCTTCGCCCCATGGCATTCGCTGCAATGTTCGACGAACAGCGGGCGTATCGACGTCTCGAAGAACTTCAGCTTCTCTGGCGAAGGGGTCGCCGGTTCGGCGGCGCGGGCCGCGCTCGACACGACAGACATCGCCAGTGAATACAGCGCCAGATTCCGAATCACCCATTTCATCGGCCGTGGCCTCCTCAAGTCTGCAATAAGCATCCCTTGAGGATGGGCGATCAGGCCGCCCGTTGCAACTGACCTTTCGCACCGTGCCCTGCGGCACCGAGCAGCCGCCCCACCAGGAACACCTGATTCGCCGCCGCCTTTGAAAGCGACGGGAACCACGACCCGGGTCGGGGACTGCGTCGCGGAGTGACGGCTTCTCAGGCCGCAATGCTGGACTTCTCGTCGGCTCGCGACAGGCTGAGGACGATCGAGAGCGAGACGACGCTGACCACGAGATTGCTGCCGCCATAACTGAGTAACGGATGCGGAATCCCTTTCGGGGGGACCATGGCCGTGACGACCGCCACGTTGAGTGCCGCCTGAAGCGCGATCTGCGTGAGCAGCGTGAAGGCGGCGATCCGCTCGAACCCGGTTTCATCGAGGCGACGGAGCAGCCGAAGCCCGGTGATGTAAAGACCGATCCAGACCGAGGCGAGCCCGAAAGTGCCGAGCAGACCCAGCTCTTCGCCGACAACGGCGAAGACGAAGTCGGTGTTGGCCTCGGGCAGGAAACTGAGCTTCTGCCAGCCGCGGCCGATTCCGACGCCCAACGGTCCCCCCGATCCCAGAGAAACAAGCGACTGCTGCAGCTGGTACGGCGCTTCGTTGAGGTCGGTCCATGCCGCCAGGAATCCGGTGATCCGCCGCATCTGGTAGGGACGGATCGTGACGAGGAACAGGGCCGCGGGGACCCCGGCCAGCGCACCGAGGACGAAGTTGCGGATCGGCCAGCCCCCGGCGAAGAGTGCGATGGCGGCCCCCGCGCCGAGGAAAACGGCCGTCCCCAGGTCGGGTTCGATGGCGACGAGCGGCGCCGCCACCAGCACCGGAAAGAGGATCGGCAGTGTTCCCGAGAAAAGGCCGCCCAGTTCGTCGCGCCGCGACGTCATCAGCCGGGCAATCATCAGCGGGACGGCGATCTTCGCGAGTTCCGAAGGCTGCATCGAGAACCCGCTGTGCCGCAGCCAGCGCTGGGCCCCGTTGACCCGCGATCCGACCCCGGGAAGGAGTACGGCGACGAGGAGACCGATCGTCCCCCAGAAAAACCACGGCGCGATCGTATACCAGAAGCGTGCGGGAAGGGCGGCGCTGAAGACGCCGGCGGCCACGGCCACCGAGAGAAACATCAGGTGGCGAGAGAGGTAAACCTGTTCAAACTCGGTGGGCCAGGACGTAATGCTGGCGCTGTGCACCATGAGGACGCCGAACCCCACGAGCACGCTCAGCAGGCACAGAAAAAGTCCTCGTTCCTGCTCCACGGATCGAATAGAGCCTGAGCCGCGAAATCGGTCCCAACCGCATCTCCCCCGCGACCTCACGTCGCGTATCGCCTGGTATCGACCGGCCGGGCCGACCTGGCAACAGCCCCACCCCGGGCGACGCCAACCTTCGCCCAAAAACGCAATTCCAAATATTCGATTGCACGGAATGCGCCGCGTCTGCGGAGTCGAGAGGAGCCATCTCGCGGGAGAGCCGCCCAGCGGGTTCCGATTGCAATCACTCCCCGGTCGCCGACTCCAGCAGCATCTTCAGGTACGAGCGGCGTTCGGGCTGGTCGAGCCCCAGTCGGGCCGCGAGGCCAAGAACGGCGGCCCGTCGAACGTTGCGCGTGGCGTCATCGGCCAGCGTTTCGATCTCGACGAATGTCCCCAGCCCTTCGACGTTGTCCACGGCCAGCTCCATCGGAGCGCCATCCCACTCCAGATGAAACGGCTCTCGCACCTTGACCACCGTGCGGACAGGGCGAAAGCCCAGGAGAGTCAGCATCTCGGCGAACTCGTCTCCCTCCGCGGACGACTGGCCGATGGGAAGCTCGATCTCGCGCCGCGTTTTCACTTCGCGATCGAGGACCGGACCCTTGTAGGTGACGACGCACCGGTCTCCGAGCGACCGGACCCGCAGGGCCTCGTTCGACTGCGCGAAGTCCCTGGCCGGATGGTTGAAGTAACGGTCGGTCTGCGGGACAGGGTCGGCCGCGCGCCCTCCGAGTCGGACGATCTCCCTCCGGATGCGGTCGGGGTCGTCCACCCGGAACTTCAGTTCGATTTCGTACGACATCAGTGGGTCAAGGCGTAGGCGAGCAGATTTACATTGATTAGCCGGGCATTCCGGATCTCGTTGCCGCCGCAGCAGCAGCACGACTTGCTCCCCGCGTTCGCCGTGTCATTCAGGCCGTCCGACGAAAAAACCAGCACAATGCGGCCGTCAATCTCGAGCCCTTCCAGCATCGTGTTCTTCTCGTGCCGGCATTCCAGCCGCGTGATGTGATGCACGGTATGGAAGAGTGGGTGGGTGAAGTCGATGCGATTGAGCCGGATTTCTGGAAACGTCGCACTGATCTCGCGCCGGCAGCTGTCGATCCATTCCGGGCTGCTGCATCCCGCCGAAGCCACGATGAACCCCCCGTTGGTCAGATAATTCCGTAGATTCGTCCGCTGTTCCGGCGTCAAAGCAAACCCACCTTCTCCGGTCCAGACCGCGAACGGATATTGGTAGAGCCGGGACGACTCCAGCTTCACGGGCGAGAACCGGCTCTGCGTGACGATATTCGTCTGCTTGCCGACATCGGCCAGGAATTGCGGGCTGTAGCAGACCGACGTCTTGCCGGAACCGTAAACCAGGTTGGCACAGGCCACCGTGCCTGGCTTCAGTTCCTCTTCGTCCATGTCCGCGACCACGGCGGCCGGTTGCGGCTTCTCAGCGGGCGGATCGACGTAAGCCACCGCGAGTCTGCAGAGCGCCAGCACCGCCCCGCAGAAAACGATGCGGGTGGCCAACGTGTTGCCGACGATCCGAGAAATCATGAACGACATTCGATTCCGACCTGCCATGGCAGGGCTCCAGGGATCCGTCGAGGAGTCGAATTGCAGCGCAACTTGCGCCGAACACCTTGAGCCTAACCGGCGATCGCATTCTCACCAAGGGGGCAGGGCGGAAATGTGATGTCTTCGTTTCTCGAACCACTCAGCGCGCTGAGTCCATGCCAGAGGTCAGAGCGGCGCGTGCGTCAGAAACCCTCGGACCGCGTTGAAATAGGCCTCGGGCTCGTCGCCCGAAATGCTGTGGCTGCTTTGAGGAAAAATCTTCAGTTGCGCCCTCGGGATCTTCTCCGCGATGATTCGCGAGTGATTGGGGGGGCAGATCCAGTCATGTGCCCCGGCCATAACAAGCGTGGGGCACGTGATGCGGTGGAGATCCGGAATGAAATCGTAGGTTCGCAGGAACCCGCTGAAGCCGATGTTGAGCTGATCGTAATTTCGCAGGCTGCGGCGATTCGCTTCCTCAACTTTGGCCGCATCGTATTTGACCGAGTAGAGCGGCGCCATCACGGCGTAATACTCCACCAGCTGGTCGAGCGATTCAAACGTTCCGCTCCACAGCCGCTCGCACACCCGCACCTGCTCGGAGGTGCCGCGCGCCGCCAGAATCCGCTTCGCGTCGTCCATAAAACGGTGGCTGGGCGCCGTGGCGACGAGGATGAGGTTCGAAACGCGGTTCGGATAGCGGATGGCGTACCCCTGGGCCACCATTCCGCCATAGGAAGATCCCAGCACCGCAATGCGTTCCAGCCCGAGGTAATCGCGGAGGGCATCCAGATCGTCGATGTTCTCGTCCAGCGTGTACGTCGAGCGATCTGCCGGACTGCTTCGTCCGGAACCGCGGTGGTCGACGTATATCAACTGCGCCACGTCCCGCAGCACGCCGTGCTGCGTCTTGAACGAGCTGTGTTCCCCGCCAGGACCCCCGTGCAGCAGGAAAAGGACAGGACGCTCGACCATCCGTGGCCCTTCCGGCACAAACTGGGCTCCATCGACGTCGAAGAAGATCTCCGTCCCGCGAACTCGAGCCCGCATAAGTCTCTCTTTCGGTTTCTGTCGGATTTCGCCGAGGATCGGTCATTCCGCCCGCACATTCGGCATACGCCACGGTATCGACTGAGCGACCTTGCCGGCAAACCACGGGATAGAGCTTTGCCGGCGCTCGTTCCTGTCGTGAGGCGACTGAGCATTGCGACGACTGTGTCGCCCGATAGGTGTCGACTCACCGGCTATGCCTCGTTCGCCGATGTAATAGAGATTGTGGCGACGACCTTTCGTTGTCGCCAGAGCGCCCGGCGATTGGGCGCCGCGCCAGGGAAAGGTGCCATGAAGTTAAAATCTGCCGGTGTGTTCTCGCTCACGATCGCCCTCCTGGCGGCCACCGCCGCGGCCGGCGGTCATTGCCCCACGTGCGGGAATAGTTGGACCGGTGGCAAGCCAAAGCACGTGATCCTCGGCCCCGCCGAGATGCCGTGCCGTCTTGAGGGCCAGTGGAAGGTTTCGCTCTGCATCTATACCAAGTGCGGCGATACCGGACATACTTGGCTCCGATACCAGAATGTCGAAACGGGTGAGGTTCACACCGTCGGCCGCTATCAGAAGGATCATGGCGGAACCAAGAACCCCGACACCGGCGAATGGGTCTATCCCCCCGCACCCATTTCCGGAGTGATCTTTGACCTCGACCTGAAGCGGGAAAAGCTCTTGCGGTCCGGCGAGGCCCATGCGATCAGCTGCTACGTGAACAACCCGATCGTCTTCAAGGGAGCCAACGGGGGCTACGGGCACGGCGGCCATCGAGACAACTGCGTCACACACGCCCGCGACGGGTGGCGGTACTTCACCGGGGAGTACTACGATCTGGGAGTTTTGTTTCAGACTCCCACGGAACTGCAGCGGGCCGTGGTGCGCCGACATCCTGAGTTCCTGGGCGGCCGTTGACGCCTCGTGTCGCGTCAGGACATCAAGCATCAAGGACGCCGCGCGGATTCTTGCATTTCCCGCCGTGGTCCTGCTCAACCGTGGTCCTGCGGTGACTCAACGCAGTTCAACTGCGAACACGACATCCGCGATGATTAATATTGGTCGTTGCGGCACTCCATGCTCCGTGGATAGGAGGATTAGGCTCCTTCGGAGAACGGCGTTGGAGCGTCGTAGAGTCCTCAGAGTCTGTCCGAAAGGCGGATTCAAGAGCGCTCTTTCACTCGGAAGGCGTCACCGACTTTCGCAGCAATTCGCCGCGTCGCGACCTGACGGATTTGAGAAGAGCGCTTCGAGTGCATTCGTCGCGAAATGGACGGGGAAAAGAAACCGAGAATGGTCAATTCAACGTTTCAACGTTAAGTCCCCGGCAGTGAACATAAGCCGACATGCGACATGGCCCAATTAGCCGTGTCCTCACAATGATTGGCTCTTGATTGGTCTTATGTACGTCTGTGGCATGCGGGCGGTTTCGCTTATGGGCTTCCGCGTGGCCCTATCATCTGGATAGTCCAAGCGACGATTCCACATCATGAGAAAGCGAAGGCAAGACTATTTTTGCCAACAATTTGCCATAAGCCGGATCCTATTTCTTGACAAACTAATCGGCCGATGTTTGGATCATGCCAGTTGTCATCTAATCACACTGGAGGATCAGACGTGGCCAAGAAAAAGTCGTCGGACAGCATCAACATGGCGGAAGAGATTCGCGCCGTGCTGACGGAGAATCCGAGTTTCTCGGGGCGAGAAGTCATGGAGGCGCTGACCGCCAAGCACCCCGGGCTGAAGATCAATAAGGCCAGCGCCGGCGTCGCGTTCTCGAATGCCCGCAAGAAGCTGGGCATCGTCAAAGGCACGACGAAACGGCGCGGCGGGGCCCGTGTCGTCCGCAAGCGGGTGCCGACATCGACGACTGGTCGCCGTCCCGCATTGGACATTGCGACGCTCCAGGCCGCTGTGAAGTTCGTTTCGCAGATCGGCAATGCCGAGACCGCGATCGAAGCGGTACGACAGGTGGTCGCGCTTCAGATCAGCAAGTGACCGGCGCCGGACGGCGGTGATTCATCGGCAATCGATCCATGAATCGCCGCAGGCCTGAAAGTGTGATTCGTCCAGGATTCGGGCCCGTCCTCATTCTGCTGCGGATTCTCCGTGACGTCGCTTCGGCATCGCGTTAGAGTCGAAGGCGATGTGCGGGCCTTTCCGTCCACTCTCATCCGGGGAACCAATCGAGGGTCCGATGCCGGAGACTTACACACTCACGCTCAACGATCTAATCTTTGTCGCGTTCGGCAAAAATGTTGTGGCGCTCGATCGTGAGAACGGGTCCAAAGTGTGGCAATGGAAACCGCCGAAGGGAACGGGGTGGATCGCGTTGCTGCTGGATGGCGATCGTCTCATCGTTTCGGCCCACGGCTACATGTACTGCCTCGACCCCATGACCGGTGAGCAACTTTGGCGGAACGATCTGAAAGGCATGGGGACCGGCGTCCCCTGCATCGCGTCGGTCAACGGGCACACCAATCCGATGGCCCTGTTCGCTGCCATGCAGCAACAGCAGCAGGCGGCCGCTGCGGGAGCGGCCGGAGCGGGCGGCGGCGTTTGATCAGAACGGGAACGCGAAGGGCGCCAGCGCGACCGTGATGATCATCATCAGAACATCCAGCGGAATGCCGATTCGTAGATAATCGGAGAATCGATAGCCACCGGGACCATAGACCATCAGGTTGGTCTGGTAGCCGAACGGTGTCGCAAACCCGCACGATGCCGCAATCATCACGGCGACCACGAAGGGCTTGTGGTTGACTCCGAGCCGTTCCACCGTCGCCAGTGCCAGCGGCAGCATCAGCACGGCGGCCGTATTGTTTGTGACCAGCTCGGTCAGCACCAGGGTCAGAAGGTAAACCAGGCCAAGCTGGACCCACGCGCTGTCGCCCGCCAGCCCAATCATCGACTCGGAACTCGCCCGTGCGGCGCCGCTCATCTCGATCGCCCGCCCCAGCGCCAGCGACGCCCCGATGGTGATCAGCACCGAGAGATCGATGCTCTGGCGACCCTCCGCGGCGGTGCAGCAGCGCGTGACGATCATCAGCACCGCAGCGCCCATGGACGCGGGCAGCATGTATTCGCCATCTCCGAGCGACGCGAAGGCAACCATTCCCGCCAGCGTCGTGAGGGCGATCCACGACTTGTTATGCCGCACGGGCGCCGAGTTCTCGACGTGACTCACCAGGAAGAAGTCGCTTGAATTGCGCTGCTGCTGCACAAAGGCGGTATGGGCCTCCACCAGCAATGTATCGCCGGCCTGAAGCACGATGTCACCGATCTTCCCCGGGATCCGCTTTCCGCCGCGGGCAACGCCGAGGACTGCCGCATTGTAGTGCGTGCGGAACCGCCCCTCGCGGATCGACATGCCGACCAGCGGGCAGCGTTCGGACACGACCGCTTCGATCAGCGTGCGGTCGGTGTCGGGAGTGTCGATCTTGAAGACCTGGTCGGTCGCCGGCAGCAGGCCGCGCATCTTGCGCAGGTCGACGACGGACTCGACGATCCCGACGAACACCAGTCGATCGTTCGCCTGAAGTTTTTCCTTGGAACTGACGGCGGGAAGAACTTCATTCCCCCGTTCGATCTCGACAAGAAACAATCCCGGAAGATGACGAAGCCCGGCCTTTTCCACCGAGCGTCCCACCAGCGGCCCGCCCGCTTCGACAATCATCTCGGTGGTGTATTGCCGCGGATCGTCCGACAGGCTGAGCGCCGGCTTGCGATCGGGAAGCAGCCAGCCGCTGCATCCAATGAGATAGAGGAGTCCGCCGACCGCGCACGGCAGCCCGACCCAGCTGAGCTCGAACAGGGCCAGCTTCTGATCCTCCGGCAGCTTGTCGTTCACGATGATGTTAGTGCTCGTTCCGATCACGGTGCAGACGCCGCCCAACGTCGCCGCATAAGCCATCGGCAGGAAGAGCTTCGACGGGCTGATGCCTGTCCTCTTACAAACGTCGCCGACAATCGGCATGAACATCGCGACGATCGGCGTGTTATTGAGAAAACCGCTGGCGGCAGCAACAGGTGTCAGTAGACGAACCTGTGCGGTCAGAAGGTTCTTGGGGCGTCCCAGCAGAGGGCCTGTCAGAATCGACATCGCGCCGGTTTGCACAAGGCCGGCGACGACCACGAACAGCAGTCCGACCGTGATCAGTCCGGTGTTCCCGAACTCTCGGATCGCCGAGCCTGCGGTCGGAAGTTTGACGTATTTCGAGATCAGCTTTTCGCGTTCTTGCGGAGTGGCCGGCGCGGCGACTTCGCCCTCGGCGATTCGCACGTCAAGCTGCGCCGATTCGCGATAGCGCTGAACTTCGGCGACGGCGACCACGGCAAACAAGGCCATCATGCAGACCAGGTCGGCCGGCGCCCATTCGAGCGCCAGCACCGCCAGCTTGGCCGAAACGACCGCCACCACAAACCACGCTTCCCATCCCATCGCTGCAGCCTCCCGTGGCCGGGTCGGATGTTGCGGCCGAATCGAGCCCCGCAGGCAGACTTCGGCGGGCGACCGGATTTTTGCGGGAAGGGAATTCCTCCGCGGGCTGCGCCGTGAAGCGGACTGCGACGGTTGCGGATCTTAGGGATTCGCCCCTCCCCGTCAACCCGCGTGCCGCGTTCAGTCCCATCTGACGACGTGCCGAGGGCCGAGGATCTCACCCTCGCGGGCGCTACATCCAGAGGTGCACGCGGCCCTGCAGCTCAGAGGGCAGCCGCTTCTCGAGAGCCTTTCGGACCTGACTGTCGTGATACCGGGTGCTGAAGTGCCCGAGGATGATCAGCTCGTTCTTGAAGCGATCCTTCCGCTCGATCAGATCGTCGAGGTGGGTATGGCCGAACTTGTGAATCTTTTCCTTCCGGTGCTCCGGGCGGAAGAATGTCATTTCCGTAATCAGCACCTGTGATTGATACACGGCAGGATCATTATCGAGCCCCGCCGGTGCGGTGTCACCGCAGTAACAGATGACAGGACAGCGCATTTCCTGGGTCACTTCGGTCCCTGCCAGCCGCAGATCGCGGATCTGGTTGCCCGAGAGTCCCTGGTACTCGGTCTTCAGTTTCTTGCGGCGCTCCCAGACGATATATCCCACGGACGGGACGGTATGTACGGTCCGGAAGACCGTCACGACGTGCTCGCGTGAGAGTTCCAGTTCATCCCCGGGTTTGACGCCGACGAGGTTGCAGACCTGCCGGCCGCGATCGAGCCGTTGCCAGGCCATCAGCAGCCGTTGCGTGTTCTCGACGATCTCTTCCGGGAGGTAGATCGTCGGCGGGTCCATCTTCATCATGCGGCGGCGTGCCACATACACCGGCAACCCCGCAAGGTGGTCGAGATGCGGGTGGGTGACGAAGAAGGTCTGCGTCCCCATGAACGACCAGGGGCTGGCGCCGAGGTCGAAGCCGAGCTTGAGCTCGGGAATTCGCCAGTAGCTCTGGACGGCGGCTCGCGACCACCCCTCAATGGTCAGACCCTTGAATTGAAGCGACTGGACCGGCAGGTTTTCGACCATTGGAAACGCGGGACGCGACTCGATCTGCGGGGGATGTTCAGGCGATGGGGGTCAACTGGCCGGACGCAATACTCTGGGCCTCGGCGAAGCAGACCTTGAGGGCATCGCGCGCGAGATCACCGGAGAGCACCGGAGAGGGTGTTCCCGACGTCACCGAGTCGACCGCCGCCTGGAGTTCCGCTGTGAACCCCGCACACCAGGTCGTGCCGCCGCTGAGGATGGGCGTCGTCGCGTGACCATCATTGGTGATGACCGTCAGCGGCCGGTTGACCGTCCATTGACCGGCCAGGGTACAGGCGTCGAACAGAATCGTCGCATCCTCAAAGTAGGCTTCGAAAGCATGACCGAAGGCTAGTCCCTTCGCGGCGATTCCGCCGCTCACACAGCTGACCGACGGGCCGCCCTCTCCGAAGACATATTGAGTCTGCACATGGTTCACCAGTCCGTCCTGCAGTAACCCGCGCGAAAAGACTGCTTTCGGCACCCCGCACGACAGGCAGATGAAGTGGTTGTCGTGGATATGGAGGTCAATTCCCCATCCGCCGAGTTTCCGGAAGTCCGACATGTCGGAAGACCAGTCGGGCCGGCTGATGACGCGGCGAAAATGGGCCGCGTGCAGCGTTCCGTACTTCTTCGTGCGGATGACTTCGTTGAGGAACCCGAATTCTGGGAAGAAGGGCAGCACCTGGCCGACGAGGAGAAGTTTTCCGGCCTTTCGGGCTGCGGCCACCATCCGGTCGGCCGCCGGAAGATCGACCGAAAGGGGCTTCTCCACCAGCGTATGTTTTCCCGCCGCCAGGGAATCGAGCACGACCCGTTCGTGCAGATCGGTGGGGAGGCAGATATCGACGAGGTCGATGTCGGGGTCGGCGAGGAGTTCGCGGTAGTCGCGGAATTTGCGGACTGCGGAAAGATCGACGTGTCCGCCGCGGGGGCCGAAGTTGCCTTGAATGCTGGTCCAGTCGCCCGCGAGCTTTTTTTCGTCTCGGGTGGCGATGGCCGTGACGGCTGCACCGCGCAGGTCGCGTGCCCCCTCAAAATGTGTGTACCCCATGAACCCGATGCCGATGATGCCAATGCGGGTCATCGCGAACTGTCCCTGGAAGAAAAGGAACGCGGCGTCAGGCGATAAGGAAATCGAAGCGTGACGGAGCGATGCCGTTCTACTTCAATTTCCGTGGACTCGCCACTCAAGCTCATAATATCGGCTGGCGCTCTGCGATCCGACCTCGCACGTCGATTCCGTGAGGTCGAGAGCGGATATGACGGGTCGTTACAGCGCCTGAAATGAAACGCATGCTCAGGTTGCTCGAGTTTTAGGCGATCGCCCATTTCGGGAAGCCAGTTCGCTGCTGCTGGCAAATCTAAATTCTTGAGGGGTTTGTGACGACATTGGCCGGGTGCGGGATTGAGGCCTGACGCGAGTGCTGAAGATGTTGGCACTCACCCAGATAGGAGACATTGGGCCAGCACCCTTGCCCGGAGAAAGTAAGAGACATAGGGGGAGTGGGAAGTTCTGGTTGTTTTGAAAATTCCAATCCTGGCGTCTGGATTTTTTGGCTTCGGGTGTGTTATCCTGCTGATGACGTGGTCAACTTGACGACACTCTGGCTCGCTTCTTTTGAGGTACTGCTGGAGAAAACGAGGGATGCCTGCGGATGCAGGCCTTTGCAGGAGTTGGACTCATGCTGGTTCTGTCGCGGAAGACCGGCGAGCGCATCATGATCGGCGACCAGGTCACGATCACCGTGGTGCGAATCGGCCCGAACAACGTTCGCATTGGGATCGAAGCTCCCCGGGACATGAATATCGTCCGGGAAGAGTTGGTTCCCCCGGCCGAGGGAACCCCGGCGGCTGTCAAAACGCCCGAGACGGCGACGGCGGGACACTGATCCTGCCCGGAACGGAGTCGGAAGGGTGTGCCACAGGAAAGGCCATAAGTCTCACTCGCCGTTGACGTTCTGTCCGGCTGCGTGAAATGTGCGCCCACCGTTCTTTCACGGTTGTGGCGATAAGAAGTGAACTCGTACGACCGGGTTTTGGATGCCGTCCAATCCCCGACACCAGTGCCCCTCACTGCTCTTCGAAGAGACGCTCAGCCAGTCGGGGATCGTTGCCAGCAACCGGATGAACCGCGAACGCCGGTTTGTTGGAGAGAACAGCTACTCGAAGGACCTGCGACTCGACTTGGAGGCCTTCCTGTCTGAGCGGCTCGCGCGGAATTCGGCGTCGGTCGACGAGCCTAAGTCGGATGCCGAATCTGTGTTGTGGCTCGATCTCTGCTGTGGACAAGGCTTTGCGCTCCGCCAAGCCGTGCAGATGTTCGCGGCGCAGCCGGGCCGAAGGTCGCTGCAAATCGTCGGTGTCGATCTTGTCGTGGACGTCCGCAATCGAGATCCACATCCCCAATTGCGAATTGTCGAGGCGTCTCTCCCGAGCTGGCGGCCTGACCGCCACTTCGACCTGATCACCTGTGTACACGGCCTGCATTATCTCGGCGATAAGCTGGACGTGATCGCGTTGGCGGTCGGGTCTCTGAAACCCGACGGACTTCTGGCGGCACACCTGGACCCGGCGAATCTTCGACATCCGGCAGATTCCCATTTCGGTTCCCGGGTCGTTCGCTGGCTGAAGCGGTCCGGCTTCGAGTATCACGCCCGGTTTCGTCGAATCGTCTGCCGCGGACCACGACGGCTGGAGATTCCGTGGCGATACCTTGGGGCGGATGACACCGCAGGCCCCAACTTCACGGGCCAGCCCGCCGTCGATTCGTGGTATGGAGACCCTGAGTGAATCACCCGCCCGTTGCCGCGTGCGCGATCGACGACTACGATCGACCGCCACGGCGCTCGCTCGGTGCGACGAATCATTCCCCCTGCGGACGATCACCAGTCGGTCTCCCATGAGACATGATCCCGACGTGCAGCGAGCCGCCAGCTCGTACCGTCTTGGACTCCCCCGATTCCCGGTGACCGGTCGGACCGGCGAGCTTCTCGGCCGCGGTTCCGGAAGCTCGCTGGAATTCCAGGAATATCGTCCCTATCAGCCCGGCGACGATATCCGGCACCTCGACTGGGCAGCCTACGCGCGGTCCGACTCGTTGATGGTGCGGCTGTACCGGGAGGAAATCAGCCCGCGGAGCGAAATCCTGCTCGATACCAGCCGGTCGATGCTGACGGGTGGTCCGTTCAAAGCGCACCTGGCCCGTCAGCTCGGCAGCCTGTTCGCGATGCTCGCCTCGCAGTTGGGAGGGCAGCCGTCGCTGATCCTTCTCGGCGACAATCGCCCCCTCGAAGTCCTCTCGATGGAAACGCTCGACCGCCTGACCAGCGTTCCGTTCGAGGGAGTCGCCCCGCTCCCGCATCTGCTTGAAGAGAACGCAGTGCCTCTCAAAAAGCAGGCTGTCCGCGTCGTCATCAGCGATTTCCTATTTGAAGGAGATCCCGAGCAACTGGTGCGTCGCCTCGCTGGCGACGCGAGCACACTCTGGCTCATTCAGATTCTGTCTGAATGGGAATCGTCCCCCACTCCCCTGGGTGGCCGTCGACTGGTTGACGCCGAGACCAGCGCGACGTCCGATCTGCTCCTCGATCGCAGGACGGTCGCCGCCTATAAGGAACGTCTCCAGCGGCTGCAGGACGAATACGCCCGGCAGTGCCGTCGGGCTCACGCGACGTGGGTCTCACTGATTGCCGACCGCGGGCTGGCCACGGTGTGTCACGATGAACTGTGTGCCTCCGGAATTCTCCAGCCCGCGTAGGCAGGGCAGCACGAAGTCGACGGCACCGCACGCGGCCGACGCGTCGCGAAACGTGGCGTTTGCCCATTCCATCCGCTAGTCTCCGTGTTGATTGGATGCGGGGATTGCGCCCCGCGAAACCGGCCGCTCATTTCGACGGATTTTCCTGATCATGACCGTTCCTGCTTCGATCTGTGCTCCCCGCCGCATTCTCATGGGCCCGGGTCCCAGCGACATCGCTCCCCGCGTGCTGGCCGCACTCGCCTCGCCAACCGTCGGTCACCTCGACCCCTACTTCCTGAAGGTCATGGACGAGACGCAGCAGATGCTGCGGCAGGTCTTCTGCACGAAGAACCCGCTGACGCTGGCCGTCAGCGGGACGGGGAGCGCGGGGATGGAAGCCTGCGTGGTGAACCTGATCGAGCCGGGCGACCGGATGATCGTCTGCGTTAACGGCGTCTTCGGCGGCCGCATGGCCGACGTCGCCCGCCGAGCCGGGGCCGATGTCACCGTACTCGAACGCCCCTACGGCGAGATCTTCAGCAGCGAGGAAATCGCCGCGGCGGTGAAGAAGGTGCAGCCCAAGGTGCTGGGCATCGTCAATGCCGAGACCTCAACCGGGGCGTATCAGCCTGTTGAAGAGATCGCGAAGATCGTCCACGACGCGGGAGGGCTCATCCTGGTCGACTGCGTCACATCACTCGGTGGAATGCCCCTTGAGGTCGACGGCTGGCAGCTCGATGCCGTGTACAGCGGCACGCAGAAGTGCCTCGCCTGTCCGCCGGGCCTGGCTCCCGTCACCTTCAGCCCGCGGGCGGTCGAGGCGATCGACAAGCGGAAGACAAAGGTGGCGAGCTGGTACCTCGACATGACGATGGTGAAGAGCTACTGGGGCCAGGACCGCGCCTACCATCACACCGCACCGATTAACATGAACTACGCCCTGCACGAAGCGCTGCGGGCCGTGCTGGAAGAAGGTCTCGAAGCCCGCTTCGCCCGCCACCTGAAGAACCACAAGGCGCTCAAGGCGGGACTGCAAGCCTTGGGGATGGAATATGCGGTTGCCGAGGGACAGCAGCTTCCGATGCTGAATGCGGTGAAGATTCCCGCCGGCTGCGACGACGCCAAGGTTCGCGGCCAACTGCTGAACCAGTTCGGCATCGAAATCGGCGGCGGCCTGGGGTCGATGAAGGGAAAGGTGTGGCGAATCGGCCTGATGGGCGAGACCAGCACCGAGCGGAACGTGCTGTTGTGCCTCGCCGCACTCGAACGCTGCCTGAGCGATCAGGGGATCAAGGTGACGGGTGGTGCGGGCGTGGCCGCGGCCAACGAGGCTTATCGCGCCGCTGCGAAAGCCTGACCGATTCCGGCCGCTTCGAGCAAATGAGCACGACATTGAGCCAGCCGGGTCGAGGCACAGCGATTGATTTCGAGTTCGTCTCCTGGAAGGAAGACGACGGCTGGCTCGGTTAAGTTCGGGACTTCCCTGATTTCTGGACTCAGGGAGAGTCGTTCGCAGACTTGATCGAACACCTTAAGGACCTGCGTGCGGAACTGACGTCGGGGCGAATTCCATCCGCTCGCTGAATCTCGGTCAATCGGCCGCGCACAATGTTGACCTGCCCTGAATGGGTGTCCGAGGAGATCAGTTTCGCGTCAGTGCGATTTCGTGATTGCTCAGCCGTTCGTAGCCGGTCTCGGTGATCAGGTAGTTGTGCTCGATCCGCACGCCCCCGACACCTTGCAGATAGTTCCCCGGTTCGAGCGTCACCACGTCCCCCGCCACCAGCACGTCGTCGCTTTCGGGGACGAGGATCGGCGGTTCCGGGTGGGCCATTCCGATCCCGTGCCCCGCATGGTGCGGGATCGGTCCCATTCCCGCAGCCCGCATCGGAGCCGACGCCGCGGCATGAACGGCAGACGCCCGCACGCCGGCTTTCAGCGAGGCCTCGCCCGCCGCCATCGCCTCCTGGCACACTCTGAACAGGTTGACCTGCGCGTCCGACGGCTTGCCGACGGCCATGGCATTGGTGAAGTCGCTCCGATAGCCATCGATCACGACCGAGTAATCGAGAATGAAGATCTCACCCTCCGCCAGCACATGATCGGTCGGAAGCCCGCCCGCTTTCGGCTGTGCGGGAGAATTTGCGCGGAAGTCACCGTAGATCATCACCGCCCGCCCCGCCGCCCGATTGCAGGCCGCCTGCACCTCAACGAAGATCTCCAACTCGCTCACGCCGGGACGCACCAGCTCCCGCGCCCGGGCATGGCCGGCTTCGGTCGCCCGCATGCAGGCCCGCAGAAGTTCCAGTTCGTCCGGTTCCTTCTGGCGTCGCAACTTCTTGAGGAGGGTCCCGAGGTCGACGGCCCCCGTGTTCTTCTGAACGTCCGCCGCCTCGCGGGCCACCGAATGCGACTCGCGATCGAGCCCCAGGATCTCAAGGGCCCCCACCGGCAGCCACTCCGCCTCGACCGCTCCCGCCCGGCCGTAGAGCTTCTCTTCCAACGTCCGCACCGCCCGCAGCAAGGCGTGGTCGCGGTTGATGACCGAGTGCTTATGGTCGTACCACGGCTCGACCACCTCGCGATCCGCGAAGTGTTTTCCGCTGGCCGACCGCACGGTGAAGTTATCCGCCAGCAGCGTTGTCCCGACATTCCGCTCGACCAGCAGCAGCCCCCGCTCACCCTGTGAAAAGCTGAGAGGCTGGACGCCGAAGTTGGTCAGATAGCGGACATGCCGCGGGTCGGCGACAAGCAGCCACTCAATGTGTGCAGGGACGGCGTTCCAGAGGCGTTGGAGCCGCGCGCGACAGCCGGTTTGCGTGAGCATGGCGAAAGCCGAGAGGGGAGCTGCACGGAAGATCGAAGTAGGCCACTCGCAGTGTCCGCGACTGGCATCGACATTCTGAGGTGAGTCCGCGAGTTCTTCCACTGCACCTCTGTCGGCCGACTAGAATGGCATTCCGACAAGGCTGCCTTAGAGCGCATGACAGACGGGTCTTCCGCATCGATCGGCTTGTGCCCCGGAGGGGCAGAAGTGAATAGCCGGGGGCAACGCCCCCGGAATCCAGTTTACAGAGATTGTTGGAAGCCCCGACGGGGCGAAGGTTCGCGACCGCGCCGGGATACCGTCGCCCCTTCGGGGCTTCGAGATTTCGAGAGTGATTCCGTCCGGGGGCGTTGCCCCCGGCTATTCAACTCCGCCCCTCCGGTGCTCATAAAGACACTGGAAATCCGTCGGTAATGTGCTCAATGGCGGGCGCCGCTCCCCTTCCGAAAGGTCTGGGCAAACGATGCAACCGGCGAATCGACAGAGTTTCCCCCGACGACTCACGAGATTCTCCCGGCAGGTTCATTCCCCCGGTTCTGTGGAGAGTTCTGGACTTCGTCCGTTTCGTCCCGCAAGATGAATCGGGGATCGTCACCCGGTCCCCTCGTCGTTTGTTTGCAGCGAAAGGATCCGAGATGACGGCACGCATCATGGCAAAAGCGACACTCATTGCCGCGATGGTGTGTGCGACGACTGTCTGGATGGGCGACGCAGCCCTTCACGCAGCGCAGATCCGCCTGAGGAACGGGCTGGTGCTCGAAGGGAAGACCGTCCCGCTCGAAGGTCTGACCAAGTCGCTCGCGTCGCAGGCAGCCGGCGGGATTGCGGTGAAGTCGATCATGATGATTGACAACGGCCGGCAGCGGTACTTCGTCCCCGCCCGCAACATCGTCGAAAGCGACGACGTTCTCGACGCCGCGCGGCTCGAACGCTTCAAGCTCCCTCAGAAGCCGACGGGGGCCCGCAGCCTCGCCGTGACCTCCCTCGGCAACTTCGACGCCACGGACTTCGACGAGTTCGGCCGACGACGCGTCACCATCAACACCAACAAGGGGCCAATCTCGGTTGTCCAGGGAATCACGGAGATCAACCCCAACTCGATCGTTGTGACGGCCCTCACGCACAAGTGGGAGCATTCGCTTGCCACCACATCGCTGCGTCCCGAGCAACTCGACCAGCTGTTGCGGTACGCCACCAAGCCGGACAATCCCGACGATCGCCTCGCCATCGCCCGCTTTTACCTCCAGGCCCAGATGTATACGCGGGCCGGCCAGGAGCTCGACGGCATCATCAAGGACTTTCCTGAGCTGAAGGCGACGGCCGAAGAGACCAGCCTCGAACTCCGGCAGCTGGTGGCAAAGCAGCTGTTGAGCGAGGTGCGGCGACGCAAGAAGTCGGGGCAGCACCGGCTCGCTTACGAGGTGGCGCGGAACTTCCCGACCGAGAACATGAGCGCCGAGGTTCTCCGTGAAGTCCGCGAACTCATCGTTGATTCAGACGAAACGATTGCCAGGGCCAAGCGCGTCGTCGGACTGCTGGGAGAACTTCAGTCCGCACTGGCCGATCCGGCGACGCGCAGCGAATTCGGCCCCATCCGCACGAGGATCAGCGAATCGCTCGATTTCGACACGCTCGATCGCCTCGACGCCTTCCTCAAGCTCGAAGCCGATCCGACGCTCAAGGCCGAAGAGAAGCTGGCGCTGGCGGTCTCCGGCTGGATGCTGGGAAGCGCCAACGCCGGAACAGATCTCGCGACGGCTCTTCGCCTGTGGAACGCCCGGGCCCTGGTCCTCGAATACCTGCAGGCCGAGGACGAAAAGCTCCGTAGCGACCTCCTGGCCGAGGTGCAGCTCATCGAAGGATTCGGGCCCAAGGCACTGCTGCAGATGATCCCGCAACTCCCGCCCTGCATCGAGACGCCCAACCTCGTCCCGAAGCAGCCCGCACGGATCCAGGTTCCCGGCCGGAACGAAGGGGAAGTCCTCGCCACGTATGAAGTCCAGCTTCCTGACGAGTACTCTCCCAACCGCCCGCACCCCGTGGTTCTGACATTGACCGCCGCGGGACGCCCCGCCGCCCGGCAACTCGAATGGTGGGCTCCGTCAGGCGAAGGGAAGTCGGGGCAAGCGCAGCGGCACGGCTACATCGTCATCGCCCCCGAATGGGCCGGCCCGCAGCAGCGTGACTACGACTACAGCGCGAAAACGCACCAGTTAGTCCAGCTCGTCCTGCGCGATGCGAGGAAGCGCTTCAACATCGACTCCGACCGCGTCTTCCTTTCCGGACACGGTTCGGGCGGAGACGCCGCATTCGACATCGGCATGTCGCACCCGGACCTGTTCGCCGGCGTGATTCCCATCACCGGGGTCTCCGACAAGTTCTGCAAGTGGTACTGGTCGAACTCGAAGGGGCTGGCCTGGTACATCGTCACCGGCGAACTCGACCGCGATTCGTTCGCACGCAACGCCCGCGACGTGAACCGCATGCTCATCCGCAACTACGACATCATGTACTCCGAGTTCCTCGGCCGCGGTTCCGAATCGTACTACGAAGAGATTCATCGCATCTTCGAATGGATGGACCTGCACCGCCGCCAGCCGCTCCCCCGCGAACTCGACATGCAGGTGCTGCGACCTTCGGACAACCGGTTCTACTGGCTGCAGGCGGGGAACATCCCTGCGGCGGCCGCTGAATCGGCGGTGCTGGCGGAGACGCCCGGAGCCAGAATCAGCCCGATGACGCTTGAGGGGAAGATCACCGAAGGGAACGGAATCTACATCACCTCGCCGTCCGACAGGCACACGCTCTGGCTGATGCCGGGCCTGGTCGATTACGAGAAGCGGGTGGTGGTGCGGCACCGGGGACGCCAGAAGTTCAGCGACCTCGTGCAGCCCGAGTTGACGACGATCCTGGAAGACCTGCGGACGCGCGGCGACCGGCAGCGGGTCTTCCAGACGAAGATCGTGATCGATTAAGCTGTGACTTTGCAAGAACCCAGGAGACTGGCGGAAGCGGGCGATGCGGTTGCGAGAAAAGCACTGACGCTGCTCACTGATAACCGTCTCGAGAAGTGAACTCCATATGTGGTACAGCGCCTATCTCCTGATGAAAGGCAATTCACCGACGCGATCACCTGCAGAAGTCTTATGGGAGGAAAGCATCGTTTTGGTGCAAGCCGAATCGGAAGATGATGCAGCCGTGAAAGCGCGGGCGGTCGGCAAGGCAGCGGAAACGGAGTACATTTCGGCCACGGAGGAAACGATAAGATGGGCACTTGAACGGATCGGATGTGTCTCTGAGATCGGTCCCACGATCTCGACGGGCACAGAAGTCTTTTCTCGCTTCTTGCGCAGCTCTGAGGTGGAAAGCCTCCTGAAGAAGTTTGAGGACTGAAGGCGATGTGGCGGGGCGGCATGCCGCGCGGCTTTGCGTGGGAATCTGCTCTTTCAGAGTCGAATTATTGCGATCTCGCTCGCTTCGCCCACTTGCTGACGCTTTCCGAAGGTCCCTCAGCGTTGAGCGACAACCCGCCGCAACCCGCGATCGCAGAGTGCGTCGCTTCGGACGGCTACCGATTTCGATTCCAACGATGGCGGCCGGCGGGTGCGGTGCGCGGGACGATTGTCGCGCTGCATGGAATCCAGAGCCATTCCGGCTGGTACGACTATTCCTCCCGACGATTGTGCGATGCGGGCTGGGACGTGTGGTTTCTGGATCGCCGCGGCAGCGGGATGAATGGCGAGGCCCGCGGCCACGCACGCCATGCCGACCGGCTCGTCAACGATGTGATCCAGGCGCTGTCGGCCGCACGCGCGTCGGGCATCGATTCCAGCGGCAAGGTTTCAGCGCCCCCGGCCCCCGTGTTGCTCCTGGGGCTCAGCTGGGGAGGGCGACTGGCCGCCGCGGTCGCCGCCCGAAGGCCGTCCCTCATCGATGGACTGATCCTCCTCTATCCGGCGATTTTCGCCCGCTTCCAGGCTTCCTGGCGGCAGCGGCAACTGCTGCGGTTGGCTCGAATATTCGACGTCACCGACCGCCTCGCCCCGATCCCTCTGGACGACCCGGTCCTCTTCACCTCCGATCCACACTGGCAGGCTTTCATCCGGAACGATCCGGTCGCACTGCATCAGGCGACCTCCGGCTTCTTCGTCTCCAGCGCCGACCTGGAGGTCGAAGCGCAGCAGTCCGCGCCCAGCCTCACCATGCCGGTGCTGCTGATGCTGGCGGGAAAAGACCGCATCATCGACAGCCCGCGAGTTCGTAAGTGGGCTGAAGAGTCGCCGTCGAAGGATGTCACCGTCGAGGAGTTTCCCGACGCGGCCCACACGCTGGAATTCGAAGCCTGCCGCGACGAATTCGTCAAGCAACTGATCGCATGGCTGGACTGCCGCTGGCCGCCGGGTGCTTGATCGGTCGCGAAGCCTCACGCGCGACCTTGTGTTGACCGTTCTGAAGCCCTCCCCAAGGTCGTAATGAGTTCTGGTTGCAGGAATTGCCCAGTTACTGCGTTGAGACGCGAAGGGGGAACGCGAATGCTCTGTACGCCGAAGGCGTTCTATCCGATAGCGCAGCGTGGCGAACGGAGTGAGGGCA